>NZ_JAFKRK010000023.1:0-112160 GCF_019038535.1 Synechococcus sp. CCAP 1479/9
CGCCATGCACGGCTCCCTGGTGACCTCCTCCCTGGTGCGTGAAACCACCGAGAGCGAGTCCCAGAACTACGGCTACAAGTTCGGCCAGGAGGAAGAGACCTACAACATCGTGGCCGCCCACGGCTACTTCGGTCGTCTGATCTTCCAGTACGCCTCCTTCAACAACAGCCGCAGCCTCCACTTCTTCCTGGCCGCCTGGCCCGTGGTCGGCATCTGGTTCACGTCCCTGGGCATCAGCACCATGGCGTTCAACCTGAACGGCTTCAACTTCAACCAGTCCGTTCTCGACAGCCAGGGCCGGGTGGTGAACACCTGGGCCGACGTGCTCAACCGCGCCAACCTCGGCTTCGAGGTGATGCACGAGCGCAACGCCCACAACTTCCCCCTCGATCTGGCCACCGTGCAGTCCGTTCCCGTGGCCCTGCAGGCTCCGGCGATCGGCTGATCCCCTCGGCACCCACGGTCGGCTGCGGCCCCCGGTCCGCTCGCCGTTCCAGACCCTGCCCCCTCCGTCCCCTGCGGACGCCGAGGGGGCTTTTCCTTGGCGGCCATCCGGCCGTAGCTGGGCGGCGGTGGCGGCCAGAATGTTCATTCCAAGCTTTCTGCTCGCCAGCGGCCGCCATGCCCCAGCACCGCCGTGACGGCCAGGGCCACCCCGAAGCCCCCCGCTTCCTCCTGAAGCAGGCCCTGGTGGCCGCCGCCCTGATGCTTCCGCTGCTGAGCGGTGGCTGCAGCCCCGGCCCCCAGGGCGGCGGCAAGGCCCCCGGCGCGAGCGACACCGCCGGGGCCAGCGACACGGCCGGGGCGAAGGACGACCGTCCCCTGGTGCTCACCACCTTCACGATCCTGGCGGACATGGCGCGGCAGGTGGCCGGCGAGCGGGTGCGGGTGGAATCGATCACCCGACTGGGGGCCGAGATCCACGGCTACGAGCCCACCCCCAGCGATCTGAAGCGGGCCTCGGGGGCCCAGATGGTGCTGGAGAACGGCTTCGGGCTGGAACGCTGGGCCCAGCGCTTCTATGCCGGCCTCCCCGAGGTGCCCCACGTGACCCTCACCGAGGGCATCACGCCCCTGCCGATCGCCGGCGACGCCTACCAGGGCAAGCCCAACCCCCACGCCTGGATGTCCCCCCGGCTGGCCAAGGTCTATGTGGAGAACATCCGCCGCGCCCTGACCCGGCTCGACCCCGCCGGGGCCGCCACCTTCCAGCGCAACGCCGAGCGCTACAGCGCCGAGCTGGACGCCCTCGACCGGGAACTGCGGACCTCCCTGGCCCGGATCCCCCCCGGCCAGCGAGTGCTGGCCACCTGTGAGGGGGCCTTCTCCTACCTGGCCCGCGACTACGGCCTCACCGAGGCCTACCTGTGGCCGGTGAACGCCGAATCCCAGGTCACCCCCCAGCGGATGGCCCGCCTGATCGCCCTGGTGAAGGAGCGCCGGGTGCCGGCGGTGTTCTGCGAAAGCACGGTCAGCGCCGAGCCCCAGAAGCAGGTGGCGAAGCAGTCGGGGGCCCGCTTCGGCGGCGTGTTCCACGTGGATTCGCTCTCCCTGCCGGACGGCCCGGCCCCCAATCTTCTGGAGCTGCAGCGTCATAACGTGGAGACCCTGCAAGCGGGTCTGGCGGGGAGCTGAACCAATGCCCTCTCGCCCCACCCCCTTGCCCGGCAGCGAGCGCATCGCCGTCCACAACCTCTGCGTCGATTACCACGGGGTGGTGGCCGTCCATGAGGCCTCCCTGCATCTCGATGCCGGCACCATCTGCGCCCTGGTGGGGATGAACGGGGCCGGCAAATCCACCCTGTTCAAGGCCCTGATGGGCTTTGTGCGCCCCTCGGCCGGCAGCATCGCCATCAACGGCCTGCCCCTGCGGCAGGCACGCCGGGCCCGGGCGGTGGCCTACGTCCCCCAGACCGAAAGCGTCGACTGGAACTTCCCGGTCAACGTCCATGAGGTGGTGATGATGGGCCGCTACGGCAGCATGAATCTGCTGCGCATCCCCCGTCCGGTCGACCGGGAAGCGGTGAAGGAGGCGCTCGAGAGGGTTGACCTGTGGCCCCTGCGCCACCGCCAGATCGGCGCCCTTTCCGGCGGCCAGCGCAAGCGCGCCTTCCTGGCGCGGGCCCTGGCCCAGGGTGCGTCGGTGATGCTGCTGGATGAGCCCTTCAACGGCGTCGACATCCGCACCGAGAAACTGATGATCGAGCTGTTCGAGCAATTCCGGCGCGAGGGGCGCACCCTGATGATCTCCACCCACGACCTGGCCCACGTCACCAGCTTCTGCGACCAGGTGGTGCTGATCAACAAGACCGTGCTCGCCTACGGCGAAACCTCCTCGGTGTTCACCAGCGAGAACCTGGCCCTCACCTTCGGCGGCCTGCGGCTGGAGGGCGACCCGACCGCGGCCGTCGAGCCCGAGCCGCCGCAGGCGCCATGACGGCCGTGCTCACCTGGCTGATCGAACCGCTCCAGCAGGAGTTCATGGTGCGGGCCCTGCTGGTCAGCATGCTCGTCTCCTGCGTCTGCGGCCTGCTCTCCTGCTACATGACCCTCAAGGGCTGGGCCCTGATGGGGGATGCGGTGTCCCATGCGGTGATGCCGGGCGTGGTGATCGCCTATGCCCTGAACCTGCCCTTCGCGGTGGGGGCCTTCGTCTTCGGGGTCGGCTCGGTGGCCCTGATCGGCTACATCAAGCAGATGACCCGGATCAAGGAGGACACGGTGATCGGGTTGGTGTTCACCGGCTTCTTCGCCCTCGGCCTGACGCTGATCTCCAAGGTGCGCAGCAGCATCGACCTCTCCCACATCCTGTTCGGCAACGTGCTGGGCATCAGCTCCTCCGACATCCTCCAGACGGTGGTGATCAGCGTCCTGGTGCTCTCCGTGCTGCTGGTGCTGCGCAAGGACCTGATCCTGTTCTGCTTCGATCCCACCCACGCCCGCTCCATCGGCCTCCACACCGGCGTGCTGCACTACCTGCTGCTGTCGATGCTGTCCCTGGCGGCGGTGGCGGGCCTGCAGACCGTGGGCATCATCCTGGTGGTGGCGATGCTGGTCACCCCGGGGGCCACCGCCTACCTGCTCACCGATCGCTTCGACCGCATGGTGTGGCTGTCGATCCTCTCGGCGGTGATCTCCAGCGTGGCCGGGATCTACTGGAGCTACTGGATGGATGCCTCCACCGCCGGCTGCATCGTGCTGGTGCAGACGCTGCTGTTCCTGCTGTGCTTCCTGCTGGCACCGCGCCATGGCCTGCTCGCCCAGCGGCGCCGCTCGCCGCGGGCCTCCCGCTTCCCATCCGCGTGAGCGCGTCCGCCAGCGGCGCCGCCCCTGTCTCGCCCGCGGACCAGCGCTGGCCCTGGTGGCCCCTGCTGCCCCTCTACCCCTACGGCCGCCGCCGCACCCTGGTGCGGGAGCTGGTCGCCGGGCGGCTGTGGAGCTTCGAGCAGCTGCAGGGGGTCTGGTACGTGGCCGTGCCGATCCGCATGCTGGTGCTGCGGGTGCGGGAGGGGCTGCTGCTCTACGCCCCGGTGGCCCCCACCGCCGAGGTGCGCTCCCGTCTGCGGGACCTGGAGGAGCGCCACGGCCCGGTGTGCACCATCGTGCTGCCCACCGCGTCGGGGCTGGAGCACAAGCTGCCGGTGCCGGCCATGGCCCGGGCTTTCCCCCGGGCCCAGGTATGGGTCACGCCGCGGCAGTGGAGTTTCCCCCTGGCGCTGCCGCCCGCCTGGCTGGGGTTCCCCGCCGCCCGCACCCGGGTGCTGCTCAGCGACGGGGTACCCCACGGCGACCAGCTCGACTGGTTGCCCCTGGGCCCCCTGGACCTGGGGCTGGGCACCTTCCTGGAGATCGCCTGCTTCGATCGGGCCAGCGGCAGCCTGCTGCTCACCGATGCCCTGGTGGCGATTCCGCCGGAGCCGCCGGCGGTGTTCGATCTCGATCCCACGCCGCTGCTGTTCCATGCCCGCGAGCAGGGGGATGAGCCGCTGCAGGACGATCCCGAGCGACGCCGCCGGGGTTGGTGGCGGCTGGTGCTGTTCGCCACCTATCTGCGCCCCCGTCCCCTGGAGGTGCCGCCCCTGGGCGAGGTGCTGCGCCGCTGCCTGGCACCGGGGTGTCGCGACGCCCGCGCCCACTTCGGCTTCTACCCGTTCCGCTGGCTGCCCGGCTGGCAGGCCGACTTCCAGGCCCTGGCGCCGGGGGGCCGCAGCACCCTGCAGGTGGCGGCCGTGCTGGAGCGGCTGGTGTTCCCCCGCCAGCGGGCCGCCCTGGTGGCCTGGATCCGGCTTCTGGCGGGCCTCAAGGACCTGCGCTGGGTGGTTCCGGCCCACCATGACGCCCCCGTGGCCAGTTCGCCCCAGGAGCTGGCGGCCCTGGCCGATCGGATCGACGCGGACGAGTGGGCCCCCGATCAGGGAGCCTGGGAAACCCTGGCCGGCATCGACAACACCCTGGTGCGGCTGGGGCTGGTGCCGGGGGAAGGGGAGGCCTGAGGCCTGGAAGGAGCGCTGAGGACTAGAGCTCGAGTTCTCCGGGGTCCGCGTCGAGGCCCCCCTCGAAGCCGCCGCTGCCGAGCATGGCCGACTCCAGCTCCATGCGCTGCTCCATCTGGCGCAGGAAGTAACCGGTCATCATCGCCGAGGCCAGCAGGCCCGCGAGGTTGTCGCGGCTGGCCTGGATCTTCACCTCGAACTGCTCACCGGGAAGCATGCCCAGCAGGCCCTGGACGTTGTGGCGGATGATGTCCTGGATGTCGCCGGTGGCCGAACGCGCCACCCTCTGGAGCACATCCGGGGACTGTTCCTGCAGGTACTGAATCAGCGAATTGTCGCTGATCGCCTCGTTGTCGGCGGTCAGGAACTCCGGGTTGAACATGTGCCCTCCGGTGTGCGCTGTAACACGACGTGCACCCTAACGCAGTCTTTCAAGCGGCTTCCCCAGCGTCTGGAGTGGAGAACCCAACCGGACCGAACCGGGCCAGGGGCCAGTACCGCCAGATGGCGGTGCCGATCAGGTCGCTCTCCGGCAGGGGGCCCCAGAGGTGGGAATCCAGGCTGGCATTGCGGTTGTCCCCCAGCACCAGCACCTGCCCAGGCGGAACCACGAAGGGCTCCAGGCCGTAGTCCATCGGCTCACGGGCCCAGTCCGGCTCCGCGGGGATGCCGTTGCGCCAGAGGCGGCCGCCCTTGACCTCCACCCGGTCGCCGGCCACCGCCACCACCCGCTTGATCAGGGCCGCGCCGGGGTCGTAGCCCGCCTGCTGCAGGGCGGCCGGCGGATGGAAGACGACGATGCGGCCCGTCCGCACCCCCGACCCGAAGCGGGGGCTCAGCTTCTCCACCAGGACCCGGTCCTGGAGCTGGAGGGTGGGCAGCATCGAGCCCGACGGAATCCAGCGGGGCTCCACCACCGTCCAGCGAAGCAGCAGCGCCACCAGCACCCACAGCAGCAGCCGGAACAGCTGCCGCAGCAGGCCCCCTGCCCCACCCTGGGGGGCGGAAGGCGGCGTGGGCGGGGCGATGGCGGGGCCGCTGCCCATGGGGAAACCGTCCGTGAGGATGATTCCCCCATCCTGAACACCGGAGCGTCCCCCTTGGCCGGGTCCGCCACATCACTGGCCAATGTGCGGGCGGCTGTGGCGCTCCTGGGGGCACTGCGCCGGGGCGGCCTGGCCCACGGGGTGCTCTGCCCCGGCAGCCGTTCGGCCCCCCTGGCGGTGGCGGCGGCCCTGCTGGAGCCCGGGGGCCTGCGGCTGCACACCGCCATCGACGAGCGCTCCGCCGCCTTCTTCGCCCTCGGCCTGGGCCGGGCCAGCGGCCAGCCGGCGGCCGTGATCACCACCTCGGGCAGCGCCGTGGCCAACCTGCTGCCCGCCGCCGTGGAGGCCGACTTCGGCTCGGTCCCCCTGCTGCTGCTGACGGCCGACCGGCCGGCGCGCCTCAAGGGCTGCGGCGCCAACCAGAGCGTCAACCAGGAGGTGTTCCTGGTCGGCAGCTGCCGCTGGCTGGGCGAGGGCGACCCGGAGGGGCTGGCCGCCATGGCCCCCGCCGAGCTGGACGCCCTGGCCCGCCGGGCCCTGGCCGCCGCCCGGGGCGATGGGGCCGGCCGCTCCGCCGGCCCGGTGCACCTCAACCTGCCCTTCGAGGAACCCCTGCATGCGGACGGCACGGATCTGATCCAGCTGGCCGCCGCGCTGGCCGAAGCGCTGCCGAGGCCCGCGGCAGCTGGCGCCGCAGCCACCACGGCCCCCCCGGCGGCCGCCGTGCCCCTGGTCTCGTCCGGCACCGCCCTGGACCCGGACGAGCCCGGTGTGGTGGTGGCCGGCCCCTGGCGCGGGGCCCCGGCGGCCTGGCCGGCCCACGTGGAGGCCCTGCGGCGCTGGCAGCGCCGCAGCGGCTGGCCGGTGCTGGCCGATGCCCTCTCGGGCCTGCGGGGCCTGCCGGATCTGGCCACGGTGACGGCCTACGACCTGATCCTTTCGGAAAGCTCCGGCGGCGGGGTGGCGATGCCGGCGGATGCGCTGCAGGTGCTGCGCCTGGGCCCCCTGCCGGCCAGCCGACGCCTGCAGCGCTGGCTGGCGGCCCAGGGGGGCCCCCAGGTGCTGGTGAGCGAAGGGGACGGGCGCCGGCTCGATCCCCTCGGGGTGGTGCGGGGTCAGGCCAGCGCCGGCCTGGCGGCCTGGCTGGCGGAGCAGACGCCGCCGACCGGGGCGGGCGATCCATCCGAAGCATCACTGGCGCTGGCGGACCGCTGGCGGCGGGCGGAGGCGGCGGTGCAGGCCCTGCTGGAGCGCGAGCTGGCCAACGACGAGGGGGAACCGGCCCTGGCCCGGCGGTTGAGCCGGCTCCTGCCGGCGGGCCTGCCGGTGCTGCTGGCCAACAGCAGTCCGGTGCGGGACTGGGAGAGCTTCGCCGACCCGGCCGCCCCAGCCCGGCCGATGCACGGTTTCCGGGGGGCCTCCGGCATCGACGGCACCCTCTCGAGCGCCTGCGGCCTGGCCGAAGCCCTCGGCGCCCTGGTGCTGGTGAGCGGCGATCTGGCCCTGCTGCACGATGCCAACGGCTGGCTGTGGCGCCCGCAGTTGCGGGGCCGGCTCACCGTCGTACTGATCGACAACGGCGGCGGCGGCATCTTCGAGCAGCTGCCCATCCGCACCCAGCCGGCGGCAGCCATGGATTTCGAGCGCCTGTTCGCCATGCCCCAGCCGGTGGACCCGCTGGCGCTGGCGGCGGTGCATGGCGTCCCTGGGCGGCGGCTGGTGAGCCTGGACGATCTGGAGGACGCCCTGGCCTGGGCCCTGGCCCAGCCGCTGGCCCTGCTGGTGCTGACCACCGACCGACGCCGGGATGCGGCCCTGCGGCAGCGGCTGCGCACAATGGCCGCAGATCTGGCCGACCCCCTGGCCACCGGGCCGTTCCCCTCCCCATGACCCCCGTTCCCCCCGCCCCGCCGCACTGGACCAGCGCCGGCACCTACAGCGACATCCGCTTCGAGACCAGCGGCGACGGGATCGCCCGGATCAGCATCAACCGGCCCGAGAAGCGCAACGCCTTCCGGCCGCTCACGGTGCAGGAGCTCTGCGATGCCTTCAACCGGGTGCGGGACGACCCCTCCATCGGTGTGGTGCTGTTCACCGGCGAGGGGCCGGCCGCCGACGGCGTCTGGGCCTTCTGCGCCGGAGGTGACCAGAGCGTGCGCGGCGACGGCGGCTATCTCGACGATTCGGGCCTGCCGCGGCTCAACGTGCTCGATCTGCAGCGGATCATCCGCAGCCTGCCCAAGGTGGTGATCGCCCTGGTGGCGGGTTACGCCATCGGCGGCGGCCAGGTGCTGCACCTGCTCTGCGATCTGAGCCTGGCGGCCGAGAACGCCGTCTTCGGCCAGACCGGGCCGCGGGTGGGGAGTTTCGACGGTGGCTTCGGCGCCGGCTACCTGGCCCGGGTGGTGGGCCAGCGCAAGGCCCGGGAGATCTGGTTCCTGTGCCGTCGCTACGACGCCGGCCAGGCCCTGGCCATGGGGCTGGTAAACGCGGTGGTGCCCCTGGAGGACCTGGAGAGGGAAGGGGTGGCCTGGGCGCGGGAAGTGCTGCAGCACAGCCCCACGGCGATCCGCTGCCTGAAGGCCGCCTTCAACGCCGAGACCGACGGTCTGGCGGGGATCCAGGAGCTGGCGGGCCAGGCCACCCACCTCTTCTACCGGACCAGCGAAGGGCAGGAGGGACGCAATGCCTTCCTGGAGAAACGGGACCCGGACTTTTCCGAGGCGCCCTGGCTGCCCTGATGGGGCCCCGGTCCATACTGACTTTCCTGGCAGCGACGACCGGTGTCCTCCTATCCGATTCCGGACAACGAAGCCGAGCGGCAGGCGGCGCTGGACGACCAGTACATCCTCGATACGGAGCCCGGGGAAGACTTCAACCGCATCACCCGCCTGGCCAGCCAGATGCTGGGGGTTCCGATTGCCCTGATCTCCCTGGTGGACCGCCAGCGTCAGTGGTTTCTCTCCCGGGTGGGCCTGGAGCCGAGTGAAACGCCGCGGGAGCTGGCCTTCTGTGCCCACACCATCTGCTCCGATGACGTCATGGTGGTCAGTGATGCGACCGCCGATGATCGCTTCCGGGACAATCCCCTGGTGACGGGGGACCCCCATATCCGCTTCTACGCCGGCGTCCCGCTGCAAACCCGCTCCGGCTTCAACGTGGGGACGCTGTGCGTGATCAGCCCCCAGCCCAGACAGCTTGCCGGCACGGAGCAACAGCTGCTGCAGGATCTGGCCGGCATGGTGACGCAGTATCTGGAATCGCGGCGCAACAGCTATCTCTGTCCTCTCACGGGGCTCCAGAACCGACGCCCCTTCCAGGAGGCGGGGCAGCGGGAGTGCCAGCGGGCTCGCCAGAACGGCGATGCGCTCACCCTGCTGATCTTCGGACTCGATGATTTCCCTGGGTTCTGCGCCCGGTTCGGAGCTCCGCAGGGGGATCGGCTGCTCCAGGAGATGGCTGCCCGGCTGCTGAACCAGGTGGGGGAGAGCTCCCTGCTGGGACGGGTGACCGCCGACGAATTCGCCGTGCTGCGCCCAGGCATGGACAGCACGGAAGGACTGGCCCTGGCGGAGCAGATGCGGGCCGCCCTGGCCCTCGATGGCTGGCTGGTGGAGGGCGTCCGCCATCCGCTGGCCATCAGCTGCGGTGTCGCCTCGCTGGGCGATGACGACAGCGGATTCAAGGACCTGTTCCGGCGGGCCGAGGCGGCCCTGAGCCAAGCCAGGTTGTCGGGAACGACGCCGGCCTAGGGCGGACCTCCCCGATCAGCGGGCCTGCACGGCCGCATAGGCCCGCGAAAGGGCGCCCTGAAGCGACTCCACCCGGATCGGCTTGCCAATGAAGTCATCCATGCCGCTCGCCAACGCCTGGGCGCGGTCGCTCTCGCGGATGTTGGCGGTGACCGCCACGATCCAGGGACGGACCCCACGGCCGCCCTGCTCACGGATCCGTCGCGTGGCGTCGAATCCATCGAGTTTCGGCATTCGCAGATCCATCAGGATGATGTCCGGGTCGAGGCTGCGCTGCTGCTCCAGGGCCTCCTCGCCGTCGCAGGCCACGCTGACGCCGTAGCCGAGCCGTTGCAGCATCAGCTCACAGACGCGGGCGTTGACGCGATTGTCCTCGGCCAGGAGGATCCGCAGCGGATGGCTCGCGGCGAAGCTGGCCTCTGCCGGTGCCTGGCCCGCCGGCACCATCACCGGCAGGCTGACCGTGAACAGGCAACCCTGGCCGGGTTCGCTCTCCACTTCAATCCCGCCCCCCATGGCCACCACCAGGTGGTGGCAGATGGCCAGGCCCAGGCCGGTGCCGCCATGGGGACGGGTGCTGGAGCCATCCCCCTGGGTGAAGGGCTGGAAGATCGTCTCCCGGGAGGAGGGGCTGATCCCGGGCCCGGTATCCCGGATACGGAAGAGCAGGGGCCAGCGGCCATCGGGAAGGAGATCCTCCACGCCGACGGCCACGGCCACCTCGCCTTGCACCGTGAACCTGACCGCATTGCCCACCAGATTCACGAGGATCTGCCGCAGGTGCAGGGGATCGGAGGTCACGACGTCGGGAATGTCGGCATCGAAGCTGAGCGTGATGGCCGGCCCCTTCGACTGGGCCTGCTGGCGGAACAGATGGACGACCTCCTCCACCAGGGGGCGGAGGCGGCAAGGGGCTGCATCGATCACCAGGGCGCCACTGTCGATGGCGGAGAAGTCGAGCAGCTGGTTCAGCAGGAGCAGCAGCGACTCGCCGGAGTTGCGAACCGTCTGCAGGCACGATTCCTGGTGGGCGGTGAGGGCCGTGTTCAGCAGGATGTCGGTGAGTCCGATCACACCATTGAGGGGGGTCCGCAGCTCGTGGCCCATGGTGGCCAGGAAGGTGGTCTTGGCCAGGTTGGCCTGCTCGGAGTCCTGCGCCGCCCGGCGGGCCAGATCGCGGGCCTCCAGGCTCACCTCCAGCGCCATAGCCGAGGAGCGCAGCGAACGCCAGTGGAGCACTCCCGCCAAAGCGGACAGAAGGGCACTGCCGGTGAGCGAGAGGGCCAGGCTGAGGCGCAGGGGAAACAGCTGCTGATTGAGGGTGGCCATCGACAGATCGACACCCACCAGACCCACCGTCCTGCCAGACCCGTCACGGAAGGGAGCAAAGCTGCTCAGGAACGTGCCCCACCGATCGGTGTAGGGAACCGAGCTCACCGTGACCCTGCCATCGCGAGCCGCCGAGCGGGCGGAGGGCGGGGCCTCGCCGTAGCGCTTGCCGATCACCAGGGGGCTCACGTCGTCCCCTTGGTTCTTGATGTAGTAGGTGCTGTCGAGAACGAAGCGGAGATCCTTCGCCGGCCCCCTCAGGGTGTAGGCGTAAAAGACATCCGGCACCGACCGCCTGAGGCGGAGCAGGGGCTCGGTGGCCTGGCGATAGGCAACGCTGCCTGCCTGTTCCGGGCGGGTGATCCGCTCATGCAGATCCCCATCCATCTCCAACGCCGTGACCGCGGCCAGATCCCGTAAGCGCTCCTGGATGTTGGCGTAGAGGCTGCCCTCAGCGGCGCGATAGGTGACGATCAGGGCCGTGCTGGAGATGGCCATGATTCCCAGGCTCAGCAGGCAGGAATCGCGGACCATTCGGCGCCTTGGCGCGGGAATGTCCTCCGGTCGCTTCACGCCCATGGCCTCCACACTCTCCAGCCTACGGCGTCGCATCCCGACGCCAGGCCTGGAAGCGATCCAGGGCGGCACAGAGATCCACGAAACGCAGGGGCTTGGAGAGAAAGTCGTTCATCCCGGCGGCTTCACACTCCTGGCGATGGGAGCTGAAGGAATAGGCCGTCAAGGCAATGATGTAGATATCCGAATAGCCCTCGCTACGCATCTGTCGGGCCGCGGAGATGCCATCCAGACGGGGCATGGCCACATCCATGACCACCAGATCAAAGGGCTCACTTCGGATGCGCTGGAGTGTGGCGTCGCCATCGCCCACCAGCTGCACCGACAGATTCAGCCTGGCCAGCATCAGCTCCAGCACGCGCTGGTTGACGCGGTTGTCGTCGGCCACCAGGATCCTCAGCCCAGGATCCAGACCTTGGGGAGGGCTGCTCTGGAGAGGCTTCTGCTGGCTCTTTGAGGCCACCGCGAAGGGCAGGCGGACCGAAAAACAGCTGCCCTTGCCGAGGCTGGAATCCACCGAGATCTCACCGCCCATCAGCTGGCACAGCCGGGAACAGATCGCCAGGCCCAGCCCGGCACTCTGGCGGGTCTGCTCCGGGTCGGCGTGACCGACGAACTCCTCAAAGATGAACGGCAGGGCTGCGGCGGCGATGCCGATGCCGGTGTCGGAGACACGCAACCACAGCCCGACGGCATCCGCCGCCGTCCGGGTGGCCTCGACGACGAGCCGGATCTCCCCATGGTTGGTGTATTTGCAGGCATTTCCCAGCAGGTTGAAAAGGATCTGACGCAGCTTGAGATCGTCCCCGATCAACCATCTCGGCACATCCGGCGACAGGTTGAGCCGCAGATCAAGCTGCCGGATGGAGGCCTGATGCTGAAACAGATTCAGCACATCATCGAGCAGATGGTGGAGATCAAACGTTCTGGGGTTCAACGCCAGACGACCGGTCTCGATCTGGGAGATATCGAGAATGTCGTTGACCAGATTCAACAGATAGTCGCCGCTCTCATGGATGGTCTGGATCATCTCCCTGTGGCGTCCGTCCATCGGGCTGGCCAGCAGCAGGTCGCTCATCCCGATCACGGCGTTGAGCGGGGTACGGATCTCATGGCTCATCGTGGCCAGAAAACGTGTCTTCGACTGGCTGGCCGCCAGGGCTTCATCCCGGGCCTGCCGCAGCTCCAGAGTCCGCTGGGCCACCTGCTGCTCCAGCTGATCGCGCGCGTCGATCAGCCGGTCCTGGGCCTGGACGATCGCACTCTGATCCCGGAACGTGAACACAAGCGAGGGCTTGCTCGGGACGTTGACGGTGGCCCACGACACCTCGATGACCCGCCGGGGTGGGGCGCTGGCGAGCTCCCAGGTGCTGGTGCCCTCGGGAGCCTGCGTCCAGAAGGGCTGGCCGGCCGTGGGCTCGGCCGTGGCCTGGGGTTGGCTGTCGGGAAGGATCCCGCTCAGGGAGCGGCCCAGACACTGAAGGCGTGGGAGACCCACGAAGCGATCAAAGGAGGCATTGGTCCACTCGACGATGCCATCGAGATCGGTGAAGGCGAGAGCTTCTTCCACCGCCCCGAGAGCCGCCTCCAGCCGGCCGAGGGTGGTGCGCAATTGGGCGACGAGCTCCTGATCGGCCATCCCGGACTCAGCTCAGCGGACGCAGGGTCGCCGCAAAGACCCAGCCATCCCCGCGCCGTTCAGCGACGATGAAATGCTCTGAATTGATGGCGCGCTGATCCTTGCAGATCGTCATCAACTCCAGGGGATGGTTGAGAATCTGGGATTCACCAACGATCTGAAAGCGTGAGAATCCCAGGTGGTGGGCGTCGCGGAAAGAGTCGGGAAGAATCATGGAGAGGGACTGCCCCTCCAGATCCTGCAAGGTCCATCCATAGGTGGATTCAAACAGGTCGTTGATCTCCACGATGCACCCGTCACGGTCGGCGGCAACGAAGGGCAGGGACTTCTGGCGGAGCTCTTCAATCGTGACCATGGCCAGCGCCGCAGACATCACCGGGTGATTCACAAACCTTAGCGCCGCATCCCGGAAGCCGCCCCGGCTCGCTCAGGACCTGGACACGGCCACGCGCAGGCTGGACAAACCAGGAAGCCAGCCAGCCGCAGCCCGCCCTGGGCCGGGCCGTCCGTTGGCGGAAGCCCCAATCCTGCGGGAATGGTAAGATCAATGAGATTCGAGATTCCATGTGTGGATGATCTCTCCATCCTGAAGCCTTCAGGTTTGCTTGATGCCAAGAGTGGCGCCGACCTGCGATCATCCATCGGCTCTCTTCTGAACGAAAAGCCAGGAGACATCCTGATTGACTTTCAGGGCATCGACTTCATGGACAGCAGTGGCTTCGGTGCCCTGGTCTCCGTGCTCAAGAGGGTCAGGGAGCACGGAAAGCAGCTGTATCTGTGCAGTCTCACCAGCCAGGTGCGGATCGTTCTGGAGCTCACCGGCACGGAAAAGGTCTTCACGATCTTCCCGAATCGGGAGTCCTGCCTGACGGCCCTGTCACAGAAGCCAATCGCATAACGTGTTCAGGCGTGGAGCGCTGAGAAGTCTCAGGAAAAGATGGCACGGATCGCCGAATAGTCATCGGTGAACGGGGTATTGGCCGTGATGTCATGGATCTGGGAGAGCAGCCGCTCGAGGCCATCGTCGTCCGACAGCAGGCCCCGGCACTGTTCCGCCAGCTGCATGAATTCCGCCAACGTACCCATCACACCATCTGGCCTGGGGACTTCGTAGAGCCCATCGCTATAGACGAGCAGACACCCCCCCTCCCCGACCTCCAGACTCTCGTTGGCATAGGTGGACTCCTCGAACAGGCCCACCGCCATGCCCTGGCCCCTGAGCCAGAGGCTGGGGAAAGCCCCCGTACGGCTCCAGAGCAGGGCAGGGGGGTGGCCGGCGCTGGCGTAGCGCAGGGTCCTGCTGGAGAGCTGATACACCCCGTACCAGATGGTGAGGTAGCGGCCCTGGTGGCGCTCCATCTGGAAACCGCCGTTGAGGGCCTGCAGCACCGCGGCCGGATCCCGCAGATCGACGGGCAACGAGCGGGAGCGCAGCTGGTTGTGGACGGAAATGGAGGGGAACGCCGCCGCCAGCCCATGGCCGGAGGCATCGGCGAGATAAAGGATGAAATGATCCGCATCCAGCCAGAAGAAGTCGAAGGAGTCCCCACCCAGCTCATGGGAGGGCTCGAAGCGCGCCTCCACGCGGACGGCACCGGTCATGAACTCGGGAAACAGGGACCGCACATAGCTCGCCGCCTCCTCCAGCTCCTGATCGAGCCGGGCCTTCTGCTGCCGCAGCTCCTCAGCCAGATCCTTGAGGCGCTCGTTGGCCTGGTGCAGACGGATGCCGGAACGGACCCGTGCCAGCAGCTCGTCGGGGTCCACCGGCTTGCTGAGGAAGTCATCGGCA
This sequence comes from Synechococcus sp. CCAP 1479/9, assembly GCF_019038535.1. Lineage (NCBI taxonomy): Bacteria > Bacillati > Cyanobacteriota > Cyanophyceae > Synechococcales > Synechococcaceae > Synechococcus > Synechococcus sp. CCAP 1479/9. Next base: position 14,628 of record NZ_JAFKRK010000023.1, read on the forward strand.
CCGCAGTCCAGCCCCCGGACGCGGTCCTCGACCCGGGAACGGGAGGTCAGGAGGATGAAATGGGCCGACTCCAGGGAAGGGTCGGCCTTGCAGGCGCGGCAGACCTCCAGCCCATCCATGCCGTCCATCAGCCAGTCGCAGAGGATCAGGGTGGGCGGGGAAAGACGGGCCTGCTCAAGGGCGGTGACGCCGGAGTCCACCACCACGACCCGGTAGCCCTGACTGCTCAGCCTGGCCTGAAGCAGGCGGGAATGGACGCGATCGTCATCGACGAGCAGGATCGTGGTCGGGGCACCTCTGCTGTCCATCGGGGGAGGGCTCACGGGACCGTGGGGCGTCGCTGCCGCAGCGCCTCGGTGACCCGGCCAGCCTCGACGAGCAGCTGGTCGATTCTGAGCTGGGGCCAAACCTCCGGGTCGGAGCGCAGGGACTCCTCGACCGCTCCGCACAGGCCGGCCAGACCCAGTGCGCCAAGGCTGGCACTGGGGGAGCGCAGGGAGTGGGCGGCAGCGATCATGGCCGGCGGGTCGTGGTACTGGTGGGCCATCACGACGGCCGAGACCAGGCTTGTCGCGTCCTCGAGAAACAGATCAATGAGTTCCTGGAGCAGAGGCGCGGCCCCATCGCCGAGTGACAGCTCCAGCTCCTCCCAGGCGCCGGCGTCGATCGGGTCATCCCCGGCCGCCCCTGCTGGGGCCTGGGGTTGGTCACGGGGGGTGTAGTGCTCCAAGGCGTAGCTGAGCTGGGCTGGCACGATCGGCTTGGCCAGGAAGTCGTCCATGCCGGCCTCGAGGCAGGCCTGGCGATCCTCCGGACGGCCATGGGCGGTCATCGCGATGATCCAGGGTTGCACGAACGGAGCCGGCAGCTGCCGGATGGCCCTGGTGGTGGCATAGCCATCCAGCTCCGGCATCTGCACGTCCATGAAGACAACGTCGTAGGGGGTCGCCTGCAGGGCCGCGAGGGCCTCGGATCCGGAAGCCACGGCATCGGCCCGATAGCCCAGGCGCTGCAATAACAGCAGCGCCAGCTGTCGGTTCACGGGGACGTCGTCGACGACGAGCAACCGCAGCGGCAGCCGATCGGCGAGTCGCTGGGGGCCACCCTCCGGGACGGGATGGAGGGGTTGGGTTGGAGGGGCGGACAGCCGCTGCTCCGCTGGGCTCTGCAGTTGCTGCAGCAGGGCGCGGCGAAGCTGGGCGAGTCGCACGGGCTTGGTGAGCATCACGGGCGGGGTCTGGGAGAGCGACGTCAGCTCCGTGACCTTGCTCCGGTCGGCCAGGACGATCCAGGGACGCATCCGCAGCAGGGGATCCTGCAGGAAGGGCGGAGGCGAAGGGTCCCCTTCGCAGACCAGCAGACGCCCATCGATCACGACGGCAGCTGGGCCGGCATCAGCGATCTCGGTGGGGGCAACCCGCATGGGGATCTGACAGAGGTCGGGAGCGATCACCGACAGGCCCATCCAGCCCAGCTGCTTCTGGAGCAGGCCACGGAGGGCGGGGTTGGCGATCAGCAGCAGAACCGACGCTGCGTGCGGGGCTGGAATCGGCAGGAGCTCCGGGGAGATGCTCGCCGTGGAGGTCGGGTCGAGCCTCAACAGCACGGAGAAGGTGAAGACACTGCCGACCCCTTCCTCGCTGGCCAGGCCGATCGATCCCCCCATCAACTCGCACAGACGGCGGGTGATCGCCAGACCAAGACCCGTGCCGCCGTAGCGCCGGGCCGTGGAGGGATCGGCCTGCCGAAACGGTTCAAACAACAGGGGAATCAGGGCAGCCGACACGCCGATGCCGGTGTCACGGATCTGAAAGGTGAACAGGCAGGGGGTTGGCTCGCCGGCCCTGGCGCCCTGGGGCTCCGCCGTCACCGTGACGACAATCTCACCCTGGGAGGTGAATTTGACGGCATTGCTCAGGAGGTTCCAGAGGATCTGGCGGAGGCGGGTGAGGTCGCCGATGACGGCCGTGGGCAAGCTGGGTTCGATGTCCAGGATCAGTTCCACCTCCCTGTCCTGCAGGCGGGACACACTCAGATCCAGGGCCTCTTCGATGCAGATGCGTAGGTCGAAACGCTGCTCATCCAGCTGCATGGCGCCGGATTCAATCTTCGAGAAATCAAGGATGTCATTGATGATCGTGAGCAGGGAATCGGTGCTGCTGTTGATGATCTCAACGTATTCCCGATCCACGGCGTCAAGCCGCGAGTCCTGAAGCAGCCCTGCCATGCCGATGATGGCGTTCATCGGGGTCCTGATCTCATGGCTCATCGTGGCCAGGAACGTGTCCTTGGCGGCATTGGCCGCCTCAGCGGCTTGCCGGGCCGCTTCCAGCTCCGCATTGAGCGCTGAGAGACGCAGCGTTGACTGCCGCAGCTCCGCCCGCTGAGCCGTCAGAACCTCGTTGAGCTTCTGGCTTTCCGTGAGCGCCACATTCCTGGCCTGGAGCAGAAACAGGAAGTCAACCAGGGAATCATGGAGAGGGAAGTCATTGATCTTGAGCCCGAGGGACTTCAAGTCCTCCAGCTGCAGCAAGCAGGGGGTTCCGACGAACAGCAGCTGCTCCTTCTCATCAAGACAACAGATCTGGCCCTTCAGCTGCAACGCAATCCGCTCAGACTTGAGGATCACATGCCGATCTGTGCAGTCACTCAGGCTGGCGAAATCCATGGGCACATCCGGCCGCAGAAGCTGAAAGTGTTCGTCCAGGGGCTGCCCCAACAGATCCGGACCAGGCAGGATGCGACGCAGGACAGAGCCAGCCGAGTGGATGGTCAGCCCACGGTCAACGACGAGATGAAACGGAAACAGAGGGTCAAGAAGATGGTCAGGAATCGGCACGGACATGACCATCAGAAACGACGCATCGTCATTCGTGGGTCATGCCGCCATCGGGAAGCCCAGGGTCTGCTGGAGATGCGAGGCGAACGTGGAACAGATCCGTGCCATCACCCTGGTCACGGGAGGCGACCTGATCGACCGCCAGAGGGGTACGGAACCGCTTGCCGAGGCCATGCAGCAGGCCGGTCACCATCGGGGCCAGGCCTCTCCGTTTGGAGCGGTACTCCAATTGCATGGACGCATCGGCACGGTGCTCGCAACGGAAGGAGGGCGGCTGCAGCTCAGGAAAGGCCAGGGCGGCGCGGGCGTGGAGATTGTCGAGGTGATCCAGGAATTCCGGCAAGGTTTCACCCGTGCTCTCAAGAAGCTGCTCATAGCCTTCCGTGGCGGTATAGGTGATCCAGTACTCACCAAAAGCCTGCATGATCTGATCACCTGAGAGGCCAAGTTCCTCCGTGGCCGCCGCCACCAGACGATGGGTCACATCGTCGGGATAGGCCTGGTACGTGGAGAAGAAATCAAGGTCCTGGAGATCCGCCCGCTCCTTGATGCGCTGCCAGACATCCTCCCCATGGTGGGTGGTGACCATCTGCTGGATCGCCCGGTTGACAAGCCCGTACATCCTTGAACGGCTAAATGAGGTGAATCTAGCCCGCCGGGGCAGGCGGTATCCCTTCAGGTGCTTCCAGGTAACTGATCAAGGCACCACTGGAAATCGCGGCGAACCTGCTCGCGGACAGGCTCGTGGGCGAACAGGCGACCCCGGGTGGCAAGGATGGCCGGCAAGGCCGAAGGGGGATCAAGGCTGGCCAGGTCACAACCGGGCAGATCGAGCCGCCGGCAGAGGTCCCTGCCCTTGTTGGAGTAGTGGAGATGGTACGGAACCCGTCCAGCGGCCAGGGACAGAACTGCGGTGTGAAAGCGCACCGCAATCACGATGTCCACCAGGGCGAACAGGGCCATGGCGAGCTGCCAACTCGGCACGGCCGGATGGTCGACAAACGGATTGAGAATGGCTGTGCCGGGAGCACGGGCCTGGATAGCGGCGGCCACCTCAAGATCATTGTCAGAGCCGTAGGCGCCTGATTGGATCAGAATGAGGGGCCTGAGGCCAGCACCGGAGAGTTGAAGACTGAGCTCGGCCATCCTGGTGACGAAAGCGTCATTGTCGTGGCCATACATGCTGTCAAAGCCACGCACGGAAAGCACGGCGGCCTGGGCAGGATCAATCGCCAGGCGTTCGAGGGATTGCCGCGCCGTCGTCTCCGCAAGGGGTGAACTCTCCAGGACGAAGGCGATGTCGTAAGACAACCTGGCGGGAACCCCTGCCGCACAAAGCCGCTGGTGACTTTCCGCATCACGCACACAGACGGCCGCCAATCGTTTGAAATAGCGCTGTAGCAGGTAGAAGCTCATGCCGTGGCAGGAGCGAGGAATCGACTGGCCGAACAGAAACGTGTGACGGGGGCTATGCCTCAGTTCCGCCAGGTTCATGAGGAACGCCTTGGTGACGAACCATTCACGAGAATTGTTGAAGATATCGCCCCCCACGCTGATGTAGGCCTCACAATTCCTGGGCCTTTCAGGCAAGAACGTGACGCCCAGTGTGGAATCAGGCCGCTCATCCTGAACGCAACCCACCAGGTCCGCACCGGGGAGGAGCTTTCGAAACGCGCTGTAGATGGCTGCATCCCCCAGATTCAGGGTGCTGTAGGCGTTGATCAGGCCAATGCGCACGGGAGGTTACAGAAGAAAGAGACAATTCTGGTAACGCTGCGTGAACGGCTGGCGCGTTGTGGCTGCTTCCAGAGCGCTTCCAGAATGCTTCCAGAGTGAAGCGATAGCATGAAAGCCTCTGCCATCGTATCAGCACAGCACAGAGACGGGTCGGTACCGACTGACCTGCAAGGGATGGCTGGACAGCCAAAAGGATAGGGAAGGCTACAGATCCGAGCGAATGGGAGAATCCTGGGCGCCAGGATCACGGTGGCGTGGAGCCTGGCCACACGGCAGACTCATTGAGAACGCAAGAGTCGCCGCAGCTTGCCCTTCACCATCTCCAAGGTTGGAATGGAACGGACAAACTTACGGTAGGCGGCTCCAATACCCATGAGCTTCACCGGACGTTGGCCAGAAAATGCGGTCCGATCCAGGAGAGCAAACCATCGGTCTTGGAAGTTCGCGGTGTAATCAGCATGCCAGGGCTTGACCTTACCTAAGAAATGGATGATTCCATCCGAAAAGCCGATATCCGCCTTGCCTTTCGAGGTGTTCCACTTCGGATCAAGAACCAACCAGTCATCAGCCAGAACGATATTGAGGGCGTCTTGATCCATCTGATCGAGCAAGTCGTAGTTGTCTTGCGCAATCGTCAAAGCCTTCGATTGAATGTGACGTTCACGCCAGGCGTCCAGATCCATGACGATAACCCCCGAGTTAAAGTATTGCTGAGGGTTTTCCAGCTTCAGCTTTTCGCGAAGACGCTGTTGCTGCTGCGGGGTGTCGATACCACCGTCAATCACGCAAGCACTCGATTTCCCTTGCAGATCGAGCAGCTGCAAGCCATTCAGATCCGAGCACACGATAAGATCCGTATCCAGGTAAATACAGCGGGAAACATCAGCTAAATATTCGGGAATGAAGAAGCGTGCATATGGGGATTTGCTCTTGACGAGCAGCGTGCTACGAAGCCTATCGACCTGCCCAAGGTCGAAGTCAATAAACTTGATGGCACCAAGATTGGTGGTTTGCCAGGATTCAAAGAGCTTCTGCTTGTCTTCAGGGGATAGATCAACGCTGATGACATAGGGATTGAGGGTTGTACTGCAGGCTTCCAACGCGGACCGGACAGTAACTGCAGCACCCCAAAGATAGTTCGCGGTGGCAACAATCACAATATTGACCATTGTACCTCAAGCAACCATGCGATTGAAGTTTAGCCCAGCACCATGAATCAGCGCCGTTGCCATGGCCAATTGGCCGTATGGCCTGACATGACTCCAGCGATGGCTCAAATGTCTCTAGGGGTGTTGCCCGTTCCCGGCCCCGTTCTGATTCGGCGATGGCGTTCCGTAGAGATGGTCCTGGCGGCATGGCCGCGACGGGGCCTGATCGGACATCAGGAAGCTGTGGAGATCGCTTGCACGCCGGAGCCGTCTGGGGCGAAGCCGACCAAAACGCGGGCAACCTGGAACCATCACGCGGATGGGGCCGCGTGCAGCCACCGGGAACCTGCTGTTGCAGACGGTGGCGGCCAGTTCCCCAATCCAGTTGACGGGACACCAGCGCCGCAAACCAGGGGCTGCCGGAGCGGTTGGTCAGGGGGAAGGGCGGGTCTCCCTGGTACAACACTCTCAGGTGGTAGGTTTCTGATGGCTGCTGCTGCAGCCTGATGGGCCGGGATGGCGAACTGATGCCTGCGATCCTCGGATCAAGCTGAGCCTCAAAGGATGAAGCATCGTCCCAAGTCCTGCAGATCGAGACCGTTGACCAACAGCTCCGCCAGGGAGCTGGGCGGATGCACATTCAGAGGCCCTGCCTGCTTGGGATGGGAATCATCCAGCGATGGAATGGAAGCCTATCAATCCTGCGAAGCAAACAACGCGCTGGCTCGCCGACTAGGGATACGCTAGGGTTGATTGCAAAGCCAATCGGAGAAACTGTTCCGAATCGACACCAATGTCGAAACTTGTATACAGGCTTCTTGGGCTGGCCTGCTGTATTGGCACAGCGGGTGCAGCTCAGGCTTTGCCGATCTCACCCGGTGATCGAGTCAAGGTGACCATTCCGGAGGGTGAAGAATTCAGTGGAATCTTTGAAATCAATCTGAACGGAGAACTTGAGCTTCCCTATCTCAAGGGAATCTCAGCCGTCGGCCTGGAACCTGAGCAGCTGCAGAAGCGTGTCTCTCAAGCCCTTGTGCAACAGGGCTTCTTTCAACCATCCTTTCTCAGGGTCAGCCTGAGCGTCGTCCAGTGGGCACCGGTTCCCGTCTTCGTGATTGGATCCGCTTTTCAGCCTGGTCGCGTGCTGATCAACGAGTTGAGTGATGTGGAACAGACGCAGACACCTGTTCAACTCTCTGGGCAGGCCCCGCTCAATCGTATGCTCACCACGGCTCTGCGTCGTGCGGGAGGCGTGACTCCCACCGCCGATGTCACCGCCGTGGAGTTGAAACGGGGATCACGGAAGCAAGTGATTGACCTCACCGGTGCCTTCACGGGGGTGCCCTTTAAGGACATCCCGCTGATTGCCGGTGATCAAGTGATTGTTCCCGACACGGGTAGCGTGAACCCACTGATCGTGCGCCCGTCGCACATCACACCCGCTGAGGTTGAAATCAACATCTCCAATCTTACTGTTCCTGCGGCGGGAAACTCTGTTGCCGGTATTGGCTCTCAGGCCAGGAACTTTCCCTATGGATCACGCCTGTCCCATGCCGTCATCTCGGCGAACTGTGCTGGTGGAACCATGGTCACCAATGCGCGACGCAAAGCCATCCTGGTGCGAACAGAAAGAGCCTCGGGCAAAACGACGGTCTACGAACGGGGCGTAGAAGATCTTCTTCGCGCCTCGACGGACAACGCCAACAACCCCTATCTCATGGCAGACGATGGCGTGGCCTGTTATGACTCCAAGATGACAAACTTCCAGGCCGTTCTTAATATCTTTACTCAGTTCCTGAATCCCGCCGTTTTGATTTATGATCGCAGCATTCCCTAGAGTGAAGTGAAAGACGCTCCGCCGATCATCAGACGAATCAGGCCTAAAGTGCAGGCCGTGCAAGAACCCTTGGGCAAGGCGACGCGGCTGTTTGCCGAGCAGTTTCGAAACATCCCTGGGTTGAAGCCTCCCGATCCAAAGGGTTGGTGGAAAAAGCTGAGTCGAACGGACAAGCTTCGCTGGAGTCGTTATCTTTTCGTTTCTACGTGTACGAATGGTCTGATCTGGGGATCCAGCATTCTTTATCTTCTGCTGGCGAAGCCTGTCTATACCAGCTCCTGGGCTTTGATTTTACCTGGAAGTGCTAACGCTGTGAATTTAAGCCTGCCTGAGATTGGTCAAGCTACGGCATCTAACGAGTCCCTTGGCTTGGCAACATTTGATCCTCGAGCCAACTATGAATTCATCTTCGTTAGCGATCAGGTTTTAGCAAGGGCTGCCAAGATTGCCAATATTCCCAAGGCGGACTTCGCCAAGCCACGCATTAAGAATATTGATAACACAACGCTGATGCAGATTGATACCACCGGTCCATCGCCTGAAGATGCTCGCAAGCGTGCCAATGCATTACATGACGCCATGGTAGAGCGTCTCAATGAGCTGCGTGTCAGCGAGATCGAGCAACGGCAAGGTCCAGCACAGAAGATTCTTCTGGAAACGCAGCAGAAGCTTGAGAATGCCCAAAAGCAAGTGTCTGCATACAAGCGCCAGTCTGGCCTCACATCGACAGAACAGGTGGAGATCCTGTCGGCCAATATCGAACAGTTGCGCAAGCAAAGGGCCGAACTCGCTGCTCAGCAATCGCAGGCTGAAAGTCGACTGGAGAAATTGAGTCGTAGCCTGGGGCTATCTCCATCCGATGCCACAGATGCGTTCAAGTTGCAGGTGGATCAGATCTTCCAGCAGAATTTAAAAGACTACAGCGAAGCCACGTCAATCCTGAAGGTTCAACAGTCTAAGTTCGGCCGAAATAATCCTCGGATTCTCAAAGAGATTAAGCGGCAAGAGGCGGCCATGCAGGCCTTGAATCAGCGTGCCACTCTCTTGCTTGGTCGGCCTGCATCCGCCCAGACGCTCTCACGACTTGCCTTGACGGGTGCAAGTTCGGGGCGCGAGTCTCTCTTTCAGAATCTGGTGAATTACCAATCAGATGCCAGTGGTGCTGCATCACAAGTTCGTAAGCTTGATCAACAGATCAGCTCCTTGGAGAACCGGCTTCGGCTGATGTCCCAGAGGCAGTCGTCTTTGGAGAACCTGAAGCGAAACGAGCAGATCGCAGAAGCCGTGTTTGCATCGACATTGGCCAAACTGGATCTTGGTCAGGCGAACATCTTTGCAGCCTTCCCGCTGATCCAGATTGCTGTGGAGCCATCGCTGCCGGAGAAGGCGACGTCACCAAAACGTTCATTGGTTCTTGCTGGCTCAGCTTTCGGCTCGATCCTGACGACGACAGGTCTCTGGATCTTATGGATCCGCAAGCCCTGGATCAAGCGGCTCGGCCGTTGGGTTTCAACCTAACCAGGAGACTTCTTTGGGACTCAAGACGCTTCTTTCCAAGGCCTTTCATTCTGAGGATGGTCTTCAGCCAAGAAACGTGCCAGAGCGTCTGGTGTGGTGGTCGATTATCTGCACGTACCCCATCTGGCTCGTCGGTGGACTCTATGTGGTGGGATCTGTTCTGTGCTGGCTACTCCTGGGTTGCCTGCTGATCAAGATCCTGGCCCGCATGGATCACCCAGAGGAGAACGAGGAAATTTCAATCTCTCCTGTGATCTGGCTTTGGATTATCGGCATGATCGTCATGGAAGTTGCCTTGATTGCAGGCCATGTGAATTTCAACCTCGGAACGGGGGCGATCATCAAGTCCACCATCGGCTGGGCCAAGGGCTGGGCCGCTTTGGCCCTTTACCCGCTAGCCGGAGCCTTGCCGATTCGCAGCAGCATCATTACCCGTGCCATATGCATCGTCGGGCTGCATACGCTGCTCATCATGCCGTTTCTGATGCTGACTCCCAATCTTGGGCTTCCAGAGGTTCTCTATGTTTCGCCACTGAGGGCCGTCGGTGGTCCGGGAAATGAGTTCTTTGATGTTCCTCTCTACGAAATCGATGGCAGCACAGGTGATCTTCGCTGGCGTCTCTTTGCACCGTGGGGGCCAGCGCTTGGTTTTGTTGGCAACATCAACTTCATGATTTGCCTCCTGGAAAAGGACCAAAAATGGAAACTGCTGGGGATTGCCGGTTCGATCGTCATGTGCTTTGTCTGCAAGTCACGTCTGGCCCAGCTCTGCATCATCCTGATCCCGTCCGTGACGTTCGTGGTTTCCAGACTCCGCAAACCGGTCATGCTGATATCACTTGGGGTTGTCTCCTATCTGGGCGGGATCTTCGCCACATCGATTCTTACGGCCATCAATGATTACTGGGAAGGCTTCAAGGGAGCTCGGGCTGGCTCGACCCGTGTTCGCTTTGCGTTGAAGCGAATCGCCTTCCATCGCTGGGAGACTGAGGCTCCGATCTGGGGGCATGGTGTTGTGGAAGGCGGCCCCCATCTGGTGGAGTACATGGCCATCGGCTCCCATCACACCTGGGCCGGAGTTCTTTTTGTCAAGGGCATCGTGGGATTCTTCGCTATTGCGGTGCCGATGCTGGCAACGGGGGTGGATCTGCTGCGCCGCGCGGCAAGCCCCCACTATCAACTTGGCTCAGCAGGGCTGGGAATCATCATCCTCCTATTCATGTATACGTTTGGCGAGAATCTTGAAATTCTTGTTTATCTCTTCTGGCCGGGGATGGTGATCATGGGAATGGCTCTGCAGGAAAAGAAAAGCATTCCCCAGCCAGAGCTTCAGGCCGTGTCGTGATGCCAACCAGAAGGAACTGCAGTGAGAGGCCTTGATGCCATGATGAGCCATCAGAAGCTCCAGCGTGGGGTTGACCGTTAATGCGCCTGCTCAGCAACCTGAAACGGTTCATCCCGAAGGATCGATTCATCCGCAACATCGGCTGGATGGGTGTGGGGGAGGTGGGAATCCGAGTCTCGCGACTCGTGGCCACGGTTCTGCTGGCCAGGCTGCTGAGCCCCAGGGACTATGGCCTGGCGGCCATCGTGCTGACCTCCGGCGAACTGGTCAAGGTCTTCACACGCAACGGCATCGGCGACAAGATCGTGCAGGCCGATGCGGATGAGGTCAGCGAGATCTGTCAGACGGCATGGAGTCTGAACTGGCTGATCGGATTCAGCCTGTTTCTTATCCAGGTCATTGGTTCGACTGTCATGGCCAGGGTCTACAACGACAATGCGCTGATCGTGCCAATCATCGTGGTGAGTTTCAGCTATCTGATCTATCCACTCTCCATGGTCCAGTCGGCGCTGGTGCGTCGCAAGAATCGGCTGAAGTTCTACAGCATGACCAACCTGGCTGCCGTCGCCAGCGAAAACCTGATGACGGGAATCTTTGCGCTGCTGGGAATGGGCATGTGGGCGATTGTGCTTCCCAAGTTGCTGGTGGCTCCCGTCTGGGTCGCGATGATGCTGCGCTTCGAGCCCTGGCGGCCGGCCATGTCGTTCACGATCAAACGCTGGAAGTCCGTGCTGCAGTTCGGCAGTCGCATTCTCGGGGTGGAGATGCTCAACACCTTCCGGGAGAACGTGGACTATCTCCTGATCGGCCGCTTCATCGGTGTCAAGGCGCTTGGGGTCTACTACTTCGCCTTCAATGCCGGACTCGGTCTGAGCCTGAGCGTGATCAATGCCTTGTCGGTCTCGCTCTACTCCGACTTCTGTGACGTCCGCAGCCAACCCGCCGTACTCAAGGAGCGTTTCCGCAAGAACCTGATCACCATCACCAAGGTGATCGTGCCCGTGGTGGCCCTGCAGTGCAGCCTTGCCCCGCTGTATGTGCCGATCGTCTTTGGCCGGCAATGGGTGTCGGAGGGGGCGGTGCCGATTCTCATGCTGATCTGCCTGTCGGCCCTGTCCAGGCCTTTCGCCAACGCCTCCGCCATGTTGTTCCGCGCGGTGGGCTTGCCCCAGGTGGATCTGCTCTGGAACCTGGCCTTCACGGTGGCACTCACCGTGGCCATTCTGATCGGCACGACATGGGGATCCCTCGGCGTGGCTGTCGCCGTGGCAGCAACCCATCTCACGCTGCAACCGATCTACCTGATGCTGGGGCAACGGCTGCTGCGAAGGATCCAGATCGCTCAGCCCGCAGGCCTGTGACTGGGGCCCCGCCCGAGGCGAGGTTATGGTGACGGAAGCCTTCAAGCCCCTGCTCCCGCCACCGGTCCGGAGCACCTCCGTGGTGCCCAGGGCGCCAGCCAAGCCAACCTTGACGTCCGTCCGCCCGATCCGCTCGTGAAGATCTACGCCATTTGCCTGATCAAGAATGAGGGCGATGTCATTGCAGATTGTCTGCATCATGCGCTGACGTTCTGCGATCGGATCTTTGTTCTTGATAACGGCAGCACGGATGGAACCTGGGAAACCGTCAATGCCCTTGCAAAACAGTATCCGGCGATCGTGATTGAGGAACAGCTCCTTATTCCATTCCGTGACGGGATGCGCTCCATCGTCTACAACAAATACAACCATGAACTGACGGATCAGGATTGGTGGTTGCGGCTGGATGGGGATGAGTTCCTTGAAGGGAACCCCAGAGACGTGCTCGCCAAGGCGAATCGCGAAAAGGCCGACTTCGTGACGGCCTGGAATCTTCAGTTCTATTTCACGGATACGGATTACAAGAACTGGGCGACCGAGCAGCTGGAAACCAACCGACCCATCACCGAACGGCGTCGGTACTACTCAGCCAACTGGCGGGAGTACCGCTTTTTCCGCAACCAGCCCGATCAACCGTGGAACGAAGCGGTGGCACCCCAGTGGCCCAACGGACTCAAGAAGGCCTGCTCCCAGCGCCTCTACAACCGCCACTACCCCTACCGCACGCCTGACCAGATCAAGGAGAAGCTCCAGGCCCGTTTCGGCCACGAACAGTTTCGCCATATCAACTCCATCGACTGGACATCCAAGCTGCTGCCTGCGCGCCAGCTGAACCACTTCCAGGAGGGTCAGCCACCAACCATCAACCAGTTCGATTACTACGCCAAACGCCTGCGGATGATCCGGATCACCTTGATGGGGCGTTTCATGGCCATCCTGCGTCGGCTTCTGGGCGGCCACCGCTCCAGCCATACCTCGTAGCCGCCACGATGGTGGACATGGATCTTCACGAGACCGCTGCGGTCGTACCAGATCCGGCAACGCTGGAAGGACCGGCCATTGCCGTGGTGGTTCCGATCTACAACGCGGCGCCGCACATCGAGCAAACCCTGCGCTCCGTGCTGAACCAGAGCCTGAGCAACTGGGAACTGATCGCGGTGGACGACGGCTCCACCGACGACAGCGCCGCCATCGTGTCCAGCCTGTTCGGGGAGGATCCCCGGGTGCACCTCGTGATCCAGCCCAACGCCGGGGTCTCGATGGCGCGCAATCGCGGGGTGGCGTGCAGCCGTGCGCCCCTGATCGCCTTCCTCGATGCCGATGACCTCTGGCATCCCGACAAGCTGCACCTGCATGTGGCATACCACGCCAACCATGCTGATGTCGGGGTGAGTTTCGCCCGCGTCGCGTTCCTGTCCCCTGGGGGGACACCCACGGGCCTGCTGGCGGCCCTGCCACGTGAATCGCATCGTCCGGTGGACTTTCTCTGTGAGAACCCCACCAACACCACGTCGAACTGGGTGCTGCGGCGGCAGGTGTTCGACGCGGTGGGCGGATTCGTCGCCGACATGAGTTATTCGGAGGATCTGGAATGGCTGCTGCGGGTGGCCTGCGATGGCCGCTGGCAGATCGCCGGCTTGCCCCAGGTGCTCACCTACTACCGCACCTCGACCGGGGGACTCTCCTCGAGCCTGCAGCGCATGGAGCGGGGCTGGCTGCGGCTGATCACCGAAGCCCGTGGCTATGCGCCGGAGCTGGTGGCGCGCCACTTCGCCACGGCCCAGGCCATCCACCTGCGCTACCTGGCCCGGCGCTCCCTGCGCCTGGGGGGAGCCCCCGCCATCGGCACCGATTTCATGCTGCGCTCCCTGCGCTCCGACTGGCGGATCCTGCTGCAGGAGCCGCGCCGTACCGTGCTCACGGCCCTGGCCGTCTTCGCCCGACAGCTGCTGGCCCCCTTCCGCCGCCTGGGTGGCCGCCACGACGGGGCAAGGCCATGATGGCTCTCGCCAACGCCCCGCTGCCTGTGAGGCCACTCCCATGAGCCCATCCCCCCTGGTCTCGGTGGTGATGCCGCTCTACAACTCCGCCGCCACGGTGAGGGAAAGCCTGGAATCCGTTCTCAGCCAGACCTACCCCAACCTGGAGATCCTGGTGGTGAACGACGGCTCCACCGATGACGGGGTGGCGATCTGCCAGGGGTACCAGGACCGGCGCGTTCGGGTGGTGCATCAGCAGAACCGGGGCCTGGCCGGGGCGCGCAACACCGGCATCCGGCAGGCCAAGGGGGAGTTCCTGGGATTTCTGGACAGCGATGATCTGTGGCTGCCCACCAAGGTTGAGCGCCATGTGGCCCATCTGCAGGCGCGGCCGGAAGTGGGTGTCAGCTTTTCCCGCTCCGGATTCATCGATGAGGACTCCAGACCGATCGGGATCTACCAGATGCCGAGGTTGCAGGACATCACGCCGGAGATCGTCTTCTGCCGCAATCCGATCGGCAATGGCTCCGCGGTCGTCATCCGCCGCGAGGTCTTCGCTGCCATTCGCTTCACCGCCAATCTCTATGGCACCGAGGAAGACTTCTTCTTCGACGACACCTTCCGGCAATCCGAAGACATCGAGTGCTGGCTGCGGATCGCCCTCCAGACCCACTGGCGCATCGAGGGGATCCCCGAGGCCCTGACCCTTTACCGCATCAGCGACGGCGGACTCTCGGCCAACCTGATGAAGCAGTACGCCACCTGGGAGCGGGTTCTGCTCAAGACCGAAACCACCAACCCCGATTTCATCGCCCAGTGGGGCTCCAGGGCCCGGGCCTATCAGCTGCGTTACCTGGCGCGCCGGGCCACCCGTCAGCGGGACGGCGCCCTGGCCGTGCGCCTGCTGCACCAATCCCTGGCCACCGACTGGAGGGTGCTGGTGGAGGAACCACGGCGCACGCTGATCACCCTGGTGGCGGCCTATCTGCTGCTGGTGTTGCCGGAGGGTCCCTATCGCTGGCTGGAGGGGCGGATGCTGCGCTCCACCGGCGCCAGCCAGAAGCGGCGCATGCAGGGGGAACTGGGACGATGAAGATCCTGCTGGTCTGTTCATCGGGGGGGCATTTCAAGGCCCTGCAGCAACTGGCCGATTTCTGGGGGCGCCATCCCCATCTCTGGATCACCTTCCGCACGCCGACCACCGAAACGGCGCTGGCCGGGGAGCCGGTGCAATGGGCCCACAGCCCCACCAACCGCAACCTGCCCAATCTGTTGCGCAACCTGGGGCTGGCACTGCAGGTGATCCGCAGCCAACGGCCGGACGTGATCGTTTCGACCGGTGCCGGTGTGGCCGTCCCCTTTCTTCTGCTCGGTAAGCTGTTCGGATGCAAGACCGTGTTCATCGAGTCCGTGACCCGCATCGAGACCCTGAGCCTCTCGGCGCGGCTCGTTCGACCGTTTCTTGACATCCTCTACGTGCACTGGCCCCAGCTGCAGCGTCGCTATCCCCGCGCCGAACTTGTCCAGGACAAGGTGGCACCATGATCCTGGTGAGTGTGGGGACGGAACAGTTCCCGTTCAACCGGCTGATGCAGTGGATGGAGCTGCTGATCCAGCAGGAGCTCCTCGATGAGGAGATCGTTGTTCAGTACGGCACCTGTACGTTTCTCCCCAGCGGTACCACCGTGTACCGGTTGCTGAAGGAGGACTCCTTTCGGGCCCTGGTGGAACGGGCGCGGGTCGTGATTGCCCATTGCGGGGAAGGAACGGTCCTGTTGCTCGATGAACTGGAGCAGCCCTTCATTCTGGTGCCCCGCAGCGTCCGCTATCAGGAGCATGTCGACGATCACCAGGTGGAACTCGCCCTGGCCCTGAAGCAGATGGGTGTGCCGATCGCCTGGAGTCCAGGGGATCTCGTGCGCTTTCTCGGTGCCCCGTTCAAGACCTCGATCAGCGACGTGACCGACAGCTCCGCCCAGTCCCTCTGCCGGAGTCTCCACTCCCACTTTCCCGAGCCATGAGCGGCGTCCCGTCGTCCCAGGAGGCCTTCGTCACGACCGTGCGCAACGGCGTCCTGATCCTGCAGCTGCCGCCCCGGCTCACCGTCGCCGAAGCCGTGGCGTTCCGCTCCGGTTTCGCTGGCTGGCTGGCGGAGGTGGAGGACCTGCGGCAGGTGATCCTGGATTTCGGTCGCACGGCCATCATCGACAGCAGCGGCATCGGTGCCCTGGTGGGCGCCATCAAGACGGCCCAGGAGCGTGCGGTTCCCCTGGCGGCCTGGAGCCTGCACCGGCAGGTGTTCCTGGCCCTGCAGATGACGGGACTGGAGAAGGTCCTGCCGATCACGGACCATTCCGAAGGGCTGCTGCCCCAGCTCTCCCGGGCCGAGGACCAGCGGCCACCGCTGACCCACCCCTCGGTGCGCTCCGCCGTCAAGCGAGGCATGGATGTCTGCGGCGCCCTGGTGGGGCTGGGGGTCACGGCGGTGCTGTTCCTGCCCATCGCCCTGGCGATCCGTCTGGACAGCCCGGGGCCGATCCTGTTCCGTCAGGTGCGCTGCGGCTGGATGGGCCGCCATTTCCGCATCTGGAAGTTCCGCTCGATGGTCACCGATGCCGAACGCCTGAAGGACAGTGTGGTGAACCAGGCCCAGGGGGCCTTCTTCAAGAATGACAATGACCCCAGGATCACCCGCGTGGGCCGGATCCTGCGCAAGACCAGCCTGGATGAACTGCCCCAGTTCTGGAACGTGCTGGTCGGCGACATGAGCCTGATCGGCACCCGGCCCGCCACCCCGGACGAAGTGCGGCGCTATGCCATCCCCAGTTGGCAGCGCTTTGATGTGCGGCCTGGCCTGAGTGGGGAATGGCAGGTGAGTGGCCGTTCATCGATCCGGGATTTCGAAGATGTGATCCGGCTGGATCTTCGCTATCAGCAGAACTGGAGTCTGGGATATGACCTCAAGCTGATCGTCCGCACCTTTCTGGTTCTGTTCAGCAAGAACTCCGGGGCGGCATGAACCTGCCCCAGGCCTCAGAATCCGATCGGCCCCTCAGCCAGCTCGCCGTCCACAGTGATCTCGATGAAATCGAGACGGTGCTTCGCTGGTTTGAGCAACTGAGTGACCCTGCCGTGCCTTCGGAGCTCTGGATGCAGGCCCAGCTGGCCCTTGTCGAGGGGTTCACCAATGCGGTTCGCCATGCCCACGCCGATCTCGACCCGCCGCCGCCGGTCCAGCTGTCGGTGCAGGTGAGCAGCCAGCGGTTCTGCGTGCAGATCCTCGACCAGGGTGCCCCCTTCGACTTCGATGCCGCCCTGGCCACCGTGGAGAAGGCGATGGAAGCCACAGGTGAGGATCCCCTGGCCAGGGAGGCCCACTGGGGCCTGGTGATGTTCCTGAAACTCCGCAGCGCCTACGGATGGACGATCAGCCACCGGCGGATCGGCGCAGCGACCAACTGCCTGTCCCTCTGCCACCCCCTCAGCGCTGATGGGGGGACAGGAAGGTCATCGTGAAGTACTCGGGATGGCAACGGGCTGGCTGGAAGATCGACCAGCGGGTCCACAGATGCAGGTAGTGGTTCGTCCCGTTCGGCCCCCGTCCCCAGCCATGGGCAACGGTCTGGCCCCACACGATGCTGTTGGTTTCGAGAGGCTTTCTCCGTTCCGGCGGCAGTGAGCGCAGATCACCGCTGTAGAGAATTCTCCGGCCCCGGTAGAAGAAGGCGGGTTGGGTGTCCGAGTCCTTGTGGTGCTCATCGACCAGGAACCACACCTTCTTGCTCTTCTGGAGCAGCCAGAAGCTGCGCGAACAGCGGGGCGGGACGGTGTCGTTCTTGTAGCTGTAGAGAAGGCCGGGGTGATGGTCCGGAGCCCCAAGGGCTGGGGTGACGATCTCCAGACCCATGAACAGAAGGGCAGACGTGCTGACGGCGAATCGGTGCAACCGTGGCGATGCAATCGATCGCCGCAATCGAGGCTGCAATCGGGCTCACCGTTGGACTTGGTAGGAGGAGTTTAGACCGGGCTCAGGCCCGGCCAGGCCTGTTCCGGGACGGCCCCGGACCGTGGCTGCGTTCGGCTCGCCAACCTCAGACCAGAAGTCTGATCCCGGCTGACCGCATCGTGAACCGCCAAGCCACCCTGCCCCTGGCTCTGGCCCTGTTCAGCTGTCTCTCCGGATGGTCGGTGGCGACCGCTCTGGCCGCCGCCCCAGGTACCGACCCGTCAGCGACCCACCCTGAGCCGGCGGCGACGACGGTGGAGCCCGCCTTTCCCCCGTTGCAGCTGGTCCTGGACCGCCGCAGGCGGCTCCTCAAGGTGATGGAAGGGGACCGGGAGCGGCGCCGCTTCCGGGTGGGGGTGGGGATGCCCGGCTGGGAGACGCCGGTGGGATCCTTCAGCGTGATCGAGAAGACCGCCTACCCGATCTGGGAGCATCCCGCCAAGGGCGTGCGCATCCCCCCCGGCCCCACCAATCCCCTCGGTTCCCGCTGGATCGGCTTCCATCGCGACTGCAAGGGCCGGCGCGGCTTCAACGGCCAGGAGCATCTGGAGGTGAAGGGGTGCGTGACCTCCGGGTTCCACGGCACGCCGAACCGCGACAGTGTCGGCGGTGCCGTCTCCCATGGCTGTGTGCGGCTGTTCGATGAGGACGTCAAGGAGCTGTTCGACATGGTGCAGGTCGGCACACCGGTGACGGTGCTGCCCTGAGCCCGCTGCCTGCGGCAGCCGGTGCGTTCCGTGGCAGCCCGTAGAGTTCCAGGCGCACCAGCGATCGAGCACGGATGAGGGTTCTGTTTGCCGCTGCGGAGTGCGCTCCGATGATCAAGGTGGGGGGCATGGGCGACGTGGTCGGCTCCCTGCCACCGGCCCTGGCGGCATTGGGGCACGACGTCCGGATCATCATGCCGGGCTACGGAAAACTGTGGAGTCGGCTGGAGATTCCGGCCGAACCGATGTGGCGTGGCCACGCGATGGGCACCGATTTCGCCATCTACGAAACCCGCCACCCCACCAGCGGTCTGACCATCTATCTGGTGGGCCATCCGGTGTTCGATCCCGAGCGCATCTATGGCGGTGAAGATGAGGACTGGCGCTTCACCTTCTTTGCCAACGCCACTGCCGAATTCGCCTGGAACGGCGGCTGGAAGCCCCAGGTTCTCCATTGCCACGACTGGCACACGGGAATGATCCCGGTGTGGATGCATCAGGACCCGGAGATCAGCACGGTGTTCACCATCCACAACCTCCGCTACCAGGGCCCCTGGCGCTGGAAGCTGGACCGCATGACCTGGTGCCCCTGGTACATGCAGGGCGACCACACCATGGCGGCGGCCCTGCTCTACGCCGACCGGGTGAATGCGGTCTCGCCCACCTACGCGATGGAGATCCGCACGCCTGAATACGGCGAGCGCATCGACGGCCTGCTCAACTTCATCAGCGGCAAGCTGCGCGGCATCCTCAACGGCATCGACACCGAGGACTGGAATCCAGCCACCGACACCACCCTGCCGGCCCCCTTCTCCTCAGGCGACCTCAGCGGCCGCAGCGCCAGCAAGCGGCTGCTGCAGGAGCGGATGGGCCTGAACGTCAACCCCCGCTCCTACCTGATGGGGATGGTGAGCCGGCTGGTGGACCAGAAGGGTGTCGACCTGCTCCTGCAGGTCGCCGACCGGGTGCTGGCCTACAGCGACAGCCAATTCGTGGTGCTGGGCACCGGCGATCGGGGCTATGAGTCCGGTCTGTGGCAGATGGCGGCCCGCCACCCCGGCCGCTTCTCCGTGTTCCTCACCTATGACGACGCCCTGTCGCGGCTGATCTATGCCGGCAGCGACGCCTTCCTGATGCCGAGCCGCTTCGAGCCCTGCGGCATCAGCCAGATGCTGGCGATGCGCTACGGCTCGATCCCCGTGGTGCGCCGCGTCGGCGGCCTGGTGGACACCGTGCCCCCCAACGACCCCACCGCCGGCAGCGGCACCGGCTACGGCTTCGATCGCTACGAAGCCATCGACTTCTACACGACGATCGTGCGCTCCTGGGAGGCCTACCGCAACGAACCCAGCTGGCAGGAGCTGCAGCGGCGGGCCATGACCACCGACTTCAGCTGGAACCGCTCCGCCCTGGAGTACGACGCCATGTACCGGGAGGTGTGCGGGGTCAAGGAGCCCACCCCCGACGCGGCCCAGGTGGAGCGCTTCTCCCAGGGTCAGGGGGCGGATCCGAGCCTGCTGCACGACGACTCCAGGCCGGAGGGGTCCCCCAAGGAGCCGCCGCCGCCCCAGCGTCCCCGCAACCCCCTGGCCCTGCTGCGCCGCCGCAACGACTCCTGAGCCAGCTCCCCGTGTCCGGCGTCCATGGCTGATCCGGTTCCGCCACCCTCCGATCTGCCGGCGCCCTACGCGAGCCCCTGGGGTCGGCTCGCCCAGGCGCTGCTGGCCGTGCTGGCTTCCCTGCGCCTGAAGCTGCGAGAACTCTGGCGCCGCAATGGCGAGGGGGACCTGTCGGTGCCGGGCTTCTGGCCCCAGGGGCTGGCCCCCCTGTTCTGGCCGCTGCTGCTGGCGGCCCTGCTGGCCCTGCTCCTGGCCCTGGCGGGTCAGGCCCGGCGCGGGCTGTCCCAGCGTGGCGCCCGCCTGACCAGTGATGCCACGTCAGCCGTCGTGGCTCCAGCGCCAACGGCACCAGCGGCGTCCGTCTCGGCTCCAACCGCCTCCACACCCGCGCCTGTGGCCCCGCCGGTCGGGCCCGCGGCAGCGCCGCTGCCCAGCACCGCGACCGCGCCGGCGACCGACCCCGAGCCGCCGCCCGTCCTGGAGCTCGATCCCCTCCTGGCCCTGCTGGCAGAGGATGACCCGGAGCACCTGATCGCCTCGGCCCATCCGGAGCCCGCCGAAGGTCGCCTGGTGCTGACGATGGCACCGGCCTACGCCAGCCTCGCCCCGGCGAGCCGGGGACGCTGGGCGGAGCGCTGGCAGCAGCGTGCCCGGGGGCTGGGCTACGAGCGGCTGGAGCTGGTGGACGGCCAGCGGCGGCTGCTCGCCCGCGGCGCCCTGGTGGGGTCGGGCATGATCCTGCTCGACCCCGGGACTTCAGGTTGATGCTGCTGCCGTTCGAGCCGTTGTTCCAGCTCTTCGGCGAGCCCCTGGTGGCCCCCGGCAGCGCCGGCCCCGAGCCCATCCGTCGGGTCAGCACCGACAGCCGCGGCGATCTGACCGGCGCCCTGTTCGTGCCGCTGGTGGGGGAGCGCTTCGATGGTCACCGCTTCCTTGCCGATGCCTTCACCGCCGGGGCGGCGGCGGCCCTGGTGCAGCGGGACCGGCTGGATGGGGCGGCGCTGGCGGAGCTGGTGGCCGGCAGCGGCCGGCCCATCTGGCCCGTGGACGACACCCTGGAGGCCTACCAGCAGCTGGCCCGTCTCTGGCGGCGGCAGCTGGGGCTGCCGGTGGTGGCGGTGACCGGTTCGGCGGGCAAGACGACAACACGGGAGCTGATCCGGGCCGCCCTGACCCCGCTGGGGCCGGTGGTGGCCAGCAGCGGCAACGAGAACAACGACGTGGGAGCGCCGCTCACGATCCTGAAAGCGGACGCGGGCACGGCGGCCCTGGTGGTGGAGATGGGGATGCGGGGACTGGGGGAGATCGACCGTCTGACCCGCTGCACCGAGCCGGACGTGGCCGTGATCACCAACATCGGCACCGCCCACATCGGCCGGCTGGGCAGCCGGGAGGCGATCGGCCAGGCCAAGTGCGAAATCACCGCCGGACTCGGACCGGAAGGGGTGCTGGTGATTCCCGCCGGGGATCCGCTGCTGGAGCAGTCCCTGGCGCGGGTGTGGCGGGGCCGGGTGGTGCGCGTCGCCCTGGAGGACGAGGCGACGGGCTTCCCGGCGGGGCTGCCTGCGCCGGAGCTGGTGGGCCGGCTGGAGGGGTCTCGCCTGTGCCTCCTGGACGGCCCGAGCCTGGCCCTGCCGCTGGAGGGCCGCCACAACGCCCGCAACCTGCTTCTGGCGGTGGCCGTCGCCCGGGAACTGGGCGTGCCGGCAGCAGCCCTGGCCGACCTGGCGGTGGAACTGCCGGGCGGTCGCGCCCGACGCCTGCAGCTGGGGGGCGTGGAGCTGCTCGATGAGACCTACAACGCCTCTCCGGAGGCGGTTCTCGCCGCCCTGGAGCTGTTGGGGGCCCCGGATGGAGCCTGCGCAGGCCGCCGCTATGCGGTGCTGGGCACGATGCTCGAGCTGGGGGAGCGCAGCCTGGAGCTGCACCGCCAGGTGGCGGGACGGGCCCGGGCGCTGGGCCTCGACGGACTGGTGATCGTGGCCGCCGAGGCCGAGGCGCAGGAAATGCTCGCCGCCGCCGCCGGCTTGCCGCGGCTGGCGCGGGCGGCCACGCCGGAGGAGGCGGCCGCCGTGCTGCTCGACTGGCTCGAGCCTGGGGACCGGGTGCTGCTCAAGGCCAGCCGCGGGGTGGCCCTGGAGCGGGCGATTCCCGTCCTGGAAGCAGCCCTCGCCCCGGCCGCCTGAAGCACGCCGCTTGATGCGCGTTGCCGCGCCCAGCAGGATGGGGCAGCCGCCGACCGCTCTCCGATGGTCAAACCCGTGTTCGTGACCACCACCTTCACGATCGAGGGCTACACAATCACCGCCTACCGGGGCCTGGTGCGCGGCATCGTCGTGCGCTCCCCCACCCTGGTGCAGGGCTTCCTGGGCGGGCTCAAGCAGATCGTGGGCGGCCGCATCGGCGCCTACACCGAGATGTGCGAGCAGGCCCGGGAGCAGGCCTACGAGCAGATGATCCAGCACGCCCGGGCCCTGGGGGCCAATGCCATCGTCGGCACCCGCTACGACGGCTCGGAGGTGCAGGGCGGCACCGCCGCCGCCACCGAAGTGCTCTGCTACGGCACCGCCGTGGTGGTGGAGCCCCTGCCCAGCAGCAGCGGTAGCAGCGCGTAGAGAAGCAGCAGGGCCAGATACACGGCGCCGGAGACAGGGTCGCGGCCGATGAGCACGTCCTGCAGGGGGCGCTGCTGCAGGAACAGCCCCACCGCCAGCTCCGCCGCCACCATGAACACCAGGGCGAGGACCCCGGCCGCCGCCCGGGTGAGGGGGCTTCGGCCGGGGAGCTGCCGCCGCACCACCAGCCGGGCGGCCAGCACCATCGCCAGGGCCATCCACGGCATCTCCAGCAGTTCGGCGAGGCGCTGCCCCAGCCGCGGCACCAGCAACGTCACCCGCACCGCCCCCAGCACGAAGCCGGTGCCGAAGACCAGGGCGAAGTAGGTGGCGGCGGCGCGGAGAAGGCCCATGGCAGCGACAGGGCGGCACGCCCATGCTCGTACGTTTGCCGCCACTCCGGCGTCCGTGTCCGATTGTGGAGAGCCCGCCGGAGACGCCCGATGCCTTTCCCAGCCAGCTCGATCCGGCTCCTGGCGGCTTGGAGCGGGGGCGCCGTGGCCGCGGCTTCGCTCCTGGCGGGGGCGGCGCTACCCCTGCACGCAGCCCCCCAGAACCCGCCGCTACAGGGGACCAGCTGGCAGCTGGTGGGGATCCAGTCGATGGATGACGCCCAGGGCCTGAAGCGCCCGCAGGACGCCTCCCGCTACACCCTCTCGCTCCAGGCCGATGGCCGGGCGGTCCTGCAGCTCGACTGCAACCGCGCCACGGGCAGCTGGCAGGTG
Source organism: Synechococcus sp. CCAP 1479/9 (assembly GCF_019038535.1). Lineage (NCBI taxonomy): Bacteria > Bacillati > Cyanobacteriota > Cyanophyceae > Synechococcales > Synechococcaceae > Synechococcus > Synechococcus sp. CCAP 1479/9. The sequence continues at coordinate 38,064 of NZ_JAFKRK010000023.1, forward strand.
GAGCCCAGCACCGACCCAGGCAACGGCGGCTTCCGCTTCGGGCCCCTGGCCAGTACCAAGGCCCTGTGCCCGGCGCCCAGCCTGGGGGAACCCCTGGCCCGCCAGCTTCCCTATGTGCGGGGCTACCTGCTGCGGGACGGCCGGCTCAACCTGAGCCTGCTGGCCGATGGCGGCATCCTCATCTGGGAACCCCGCGCCGCCGCCGGGCCCGGCTACAGCAACCGGCCCGACCCGGCGCTGGAGACGGCGATCATGGCGGCCTCCCCCGACCTGCGCCGCCCCCTGGGAAGCGCCGCCGGGGGCATGGGTCGGGTCAGCTACGTGTACGGCCGCACCGACCTCGATGGGGATGGCCGTCAGGACGTGCTCGTCTACCTGATGGGTCCCTACGTCTGCGGCACCGGTGGCTGCACGCTCCAGGTGTTCCGCCAGGAAGCCCGGGGCTACCGCCTCATCACCAGCTTCCCCACCAGCCGGCTGCCGGTCATCGTCCCGGAGGCGCGCCGCAACCGCTGGCGCGATCTCTGGCGGCTGCAGTCCGGCGGCGGCGCACCTGCCACCTGGGTGCGCGAGGTGTTCGACGGCCGGGGCTACCGCAGCAAGGAGCGCATCCCGGCGGCCGGCCGACAACCGGCGGGCACCGCCGTGCTGAGCGGCGTTCCCTCCCTGGCGGACGGGGCGCCGTTGGCACCGCGCCCCTGATCCATCCCGGCGGGGCTGGCGCTCAGTCGTCGTCGGCCAGCCGCCACGGCAGCACCTGGCCGGCATGGAAGGGCACCAGCGTGGTGGCGTCCCCATTGGCGGCGTTGCCGTGCAGACGCAGCGGCACCGTGTGGGGCTCCCGCACCAGGGTGATGTGGCCCTCGTTCAGGGGCAGCCCGTAGAAGGCGGGCCCATGCAGGCTGGCGAAGGCCTCGAGGCGATCCAGGGCCCCCTCCTGCTCGAACACTGCCGCGTAGCTCTCCAGGGCGAAGGGGGCGTTGTAGATGCCGGCGCAGCCACAGGCGCTTTCCTTGGCCGAGCGGGGGTGGGGGGCCGAATCGGTGCCCAGGAAGAAGCAGGACTCCCCCGAGGTGGCCGCCTCGCGCAGGGCCAGACGATGGCGTTCGCGCTTGGCCACCGGCAGGCAGTAGAAGTCCGGCCGCAGTCCGCCCTGGAACATGGCGTTGCGATTGATGTGCAGGTGATGGGGGGTGATGGTGGCGGCCAGGTTGGCGCCCCCCTGGCGCACGAAGGCGACGGACTCCGCCGTGGTGATGTGCTCCAGCACCACCTTCAGGCCCGGATGGCGCTGCAGCAGCGGCGCCAGGTGGCGCTCGATGAACACGGCTTCGCGATCGAAGATGTCGATCTCGGCGTCGGTCACCTCGCCGTGGATGAGCAGGGGCATGCCGATGCGCTCCATCGTGGCCAGCACCGCCTCGATCCGGGCCAGGTCGGTGACGCCGGCGGCGGCGTTGGTGGTGGCATGGGCCGGGTAGAGCTTGCAGGCGGTGAACACCCCCTCGCGGTGGCCGCGCTCGATCTCGAGCGGATCGATCGTGTCGGTGAGGTAGGCGGTGAGCAGGGGCGTGAAGCGGCTGCCATCCGGCAGGGCCGCCCGGATCCGGGCGCCGTAGGCCGCGGCGGCCGCCACCGTGGTGATCGGCGGGCTGAGGTTGGGCATCACGATCGCTCGGGCGAAGCTGCGGGCCGTGGCCGGGGCCACCGCCTGCAGCAGGGCCCCATCACGCAGGTGCACGTGCCAGTCGTCGGGACGGCGCAGGCGCAGGAGCTGGGGGACTGCGTCCGACTGCGGCGAAGATAGTCCCATGCTCAGGGCAGCGAACGGTTGACGTTGGCCGTCACCAGATAGCCGCTCAGGGCCAGCAGCAGCACGCTCAGGCAGAAGAAGGCAAGGGAGGGGCCGTCCTTGATCGGCAGGGTGAGCATCGCCTTGAAGGCGGACACGATCAGAGCCACAACCAGCACTTTGACCAGCTTCTCCTTCAGCTGGTCAAGGCTGCGGATGTCCAGCAGGCCGCCGCCGCCCTGGTCATGCTCCCGGGCCGCCTCGATCGGGGAGATCAGCAGTTCATAGACCCCGTAGCCAAAGATCAGCAGGGCGATGCCGATCAGGTAGAGATCGATGCCTGAGACGATCGCCCCCAGCAGCTCAGCCACGAATTTCTTGTCGAGCTGGTCCACCTTGCCGAAGGCGGCGAGCGCCTTGCAGATCTCGAGCGTGCCCAGCACGAAAGACACCACCGTGCTGACCAGGCTCATGATCACCGGCAGGATGGCGATCAGGCGCAGGCGCCACAGCACCCGCTCAAAGCGATGCTCGTACCGCTTGAAGCGACCCTTCCCGGAACCCGTCATGCCGAGAAGGCCTTCTGGGAGCCCACCATAAGAAGGGAGGGTGGTGCAAGGCCTTCGGCACGGTGACCGGCCCCTGGCTGGTGGCTGAGGGCACAGAGCCCCCTCACCACAACTGTTCGCTGCGGACTACTTAGCATAACGTTGCAGGACTAATGATTACTTTATCAATAGTGATGGTAGCTTCACCGGAAGATCCACCATTTTCTAATGAAACCCTCAAAGATTCTCCACCCTTTACTTGGGCTGGCCTTAGTGGGCTCCGGCCTCGCCCTGTTGGTGGTCCCGGCCCAAGCCGCCCCCCTGTTGAGCGGCTTTGGCGGTCCGAAGGGTTTCGGGACCAATTCGGTCTTCAGGAATGACGACCAAGGCGTTGGCCCCATCGCCCTGCCGTTTGCCATCAACTTCTACGGCACGACCTACAACAACTACTACGCCAATACCAACGGGAACATAACCTTCCAGTCCGTTTTCGGAACATTCACACCGTCCTTCTTCCCCGGTGCCCCCCAGCCCATCATCGCCCCATGGTGGGCCGATGTGGACACAAGAAACCCCAGTTCCGGGGATGAGGGGCTGGTCTGGTACACCAATCCCGATGCCAACACCACGGTTGTGACCTGGAACAACGTTGGTGTCTACAACCAGCTGAGACCGCCGACCAACAATTTTCAGCTGGTGCTGCGCAATCTTGAGCCCACCACTGGAACCGCTGGCGATTTCTCCTTCGAGTTCCGCTACGACGATCTCAACTGGACGACGGGGCAAGCCAGCGGTGGCAACAGCCAGGGTCTGGGAGGCACACCGGCCTTGGCCGGGTTTGATGCGGGCAACGGCACGGACTTCTACACGATTCCTGGCTCCAAGACAGCTGACGTCCTGAATCTGGTCAACACCAGCAACGTCGGTGAGGCCGGTGTGTGGCGCTTCAATGTCTCCAGCGGCGAAGTGGTTGTGGTGCCGCCAACTGGCACGTCATCCGTCCCAGGCCCGCTGCCCCTGCTGGGGGTCGGCGCCACCTTCGCCTGGAGCCGCAGGCTCAGGAAGAAGATCTCCGCTTCGGCTTGACTCCAGCGAATCTCCCCAGAGAGATCGCGGCTGAATCCTGCCCTACCCAAGCCCTGCATTACCGCAGGGCTTTTTTTATTCGAACGTTGATGGTTCTCCTGGTTCGTTGAGACGATGACCTCTGATCGAGCGATGACCTCAAACTTAGGCTTCAAGCTTTCGTTCATCTCCCTGGCCCTGTTCCTGGCCTATGGAGCCGTTGTGCTCACAGGCATCCTGCCGATTTCCCTACTCGATGCGAACTGGCAGTTGCGGTTGTGTTCGGTGCTTGTGGAGAACGCGGCCCTTCCCCTGGTCGGGATGGCCATCACCCATCTGGCGATGCATCTGGACGGGTCCAACCTTTCGTTGCGCGCCTACCACGGCTTCATCTCCAGATGGGCCTTGGTTGTGGCCCTGGGCTTCCTGCTGCTCGTGCCCCTGCAGGTCGTCTCTTCCTGGCGCCTTTATGCCGCCAACATTCAAGGCCAGAGTGGCAATGAGCAGTCCGTCGTGAGCCAGCGGTTCGAGGGCATGCGCCTTGCCATCACGGGGGCGTCCAGTCCGGCTGATCTGAAGTCCCGGCTCCAAGCGGCGGGCGGGCCGAGCCTTTCGGAGGCCAATCTCGCCACTTCACTTCCGGTGTTGCGGGCAAAACTCCTGGTTTCCCTGGAGCAGGCAAAACGCAACGCAATGGAGCAGTTCGGCAGAGCCAAGCCTTCCATCCTGTGGAGTCTGTTGCAACGCTGTTTTCATGTGACCATCTCCACCCTGGGCTTCAGCCTTGCGTTTGCGGCCTCGGCCCAGCGACCGGACAGTGAACTCACCGTGCTACAGGAATGGAGTCGCCTCCGCAAGCGGAAGAGTCAACACGATGCCACCCGTAGCGCAGAAAAACAACGCAAGAGCCTCTTGGCCAGAGTCGAGGCCTGGCAGGCCAAACGCGCCTATCACAGCAAACTCAGGTCGTCCCGCCGTGCCTCTCAAAAGCAGATGGCCAAACTGAAGAAGAAAACTCACAGCAAAGAGATTCTCAAGGACAACAACCAGAACAAGGACTCCTGATTCGTTGTCCTTGAATGGTCAGGTGGGTCCTTGCCGTCGCCCCAGCAGAAACACCACCGCCATCGCCAGATAACCCAGGGCCCAGGGGGTGCCGCTGCCCCAGCCGGGGTCCAGCACCGTGTCGGCCAGGGTGAAACTCCAGGCGTGGATCAGCCCCAACCAGGAGGCGGCCGCCGCCACCAGGGCGCAGAGGGCGGCGGCGCGGAAGCGCTGCTCGATCACATAGACGAGCATCGCCGCCAGCAGCATCGCCGCCAGGATCTGGCCCTGCTCCAGGGCGAAGGCACCGGCGGCCCACACATCCGCCTGCTGCAGCGGCAACAGCAACTGGGGACCGAAGGGGTTGGCCGGGGTGCCGCTGCCCCCGGCCCGCAGCCCCGCCTTCAGCATCAGGGATCCCCAACCCGCCAGGCCGGGCAGCAGGCCGAGGGCCACGGCGGGGGCATGGGAGGGGGGTGTGGCCTGGAAGGCCTGGGCCGCCATCACCAGGGCGATGTAGAGCACGATCGCCATGCCGGCCTCGATCGGCACCAGCTGGCCCACCACGCCGAACAGCCCCAGCAGGCAGCCCAGGCCCATCACCAGGCCGTTGAGCCAGGAGTAGCCGATGCGGGCGCCCATCCCCTTCCAGCCGGGGTGGCCGATGTAGATGGTGGTGGGGAAGCAGGAGCCGAGTGCTGCCGCCGCGATCGTGCCGATGCCGTTGATCAGCAGGGAGCTCTTCACCGGGTAGGCGTCACCGGCCGCCTCGGCGCTCTCCAGGTTCTGCAGGGAACCCAGCAGGTTGAACAGACCCATGGGCACCGTCACCCCCAGCCAGGGGACCAGGGCGTCACGACCCTCCCAGAGGGCGCCGAGGCGGGGCACGGGCAGATGCAGACCCACCTGAGCGACGTTGGCCTGCCAGGTGGGCCCATCCAGCCGCAGCAGGCCCGTGGCCGCGGCCAGCACGATGCCCACCAGCACCGCCAGCACGCCACCCGGCAGGGGCAGCCGGGCCTGGCCGAAATAGGCCAGCAGGATCACCGCCAGCACGGCCAGCCCCACCACCGGGACGGCATAGGTGCGCAGCAGGAAACCCAGCCCGATGTAGCCGAGGGCGATGCCGGCCAGGGTGGAGAGCAGGGCCGCCCGGGGCAGCCAGCGGCGCAGGGGGGCCACCAGGAAGGCGCCCCCCGCCTCGATCAGCCCCGACCCCAGGCAGGCCAGCAGCCCGGCGCGCCAGGAGAGCAGCGAAGCGGCCTGGGGATCCAGGCCCTGGCCGGTGGCCGCCAGCTTCACCGGCAGCATCACCAGGAACACGTAGGCGAACAGGCTGACCGTGTTGATGCCGTAGGGCAGGGCGGTGCGGTCGTCACGGCCCTCGCGCCGCCCCAGCCGGTGGGCCTGCACGGCGTAGGCCACGTTGCCCACCACCAGGCTGATGCCGGTGGCCGGCAGGATCGTGCCGAAGATCAGCTCATCGGGATACCCCAGCACGCCGCGACACAGGCCCAGGATCAGCAGGATCTGGATCAGGTTGTCGAGGCCGAGCCCGAGGAAGCCGTCCAGGTCGCCGCGCACCCACCAGCGGGGGGTCCGCGGCGGGACGGCAGCGGTGAGCTCAGCCACGGGGCAGCCCCGCCGGCACCCGGTCCGGAAACAGCACCCCATCGAGGTGGTCGCATTCGTGCTGCACCACCCGGGCGTGGAAGCCGTCCACCTCCCGCTCAATCGGTTGCCCCTGGCCGTCGAAGCCCCTGTAGCGCAGGCGGCGCCAGCGGGGCACCCGGGCGCGCCAGCCGGGCACGCTCAGGCAGCCCTCCCAGGCGTCGTCGTCCAGGTCGTCGCCCAGGGGTGTGAGCACGGGATTGATCAGCACCGTTTCCGGGATGGGGGGCGCCTCCGGGTAGCGGGGGTTGTGGGTGATGCCGAAGATCACCACCCGCAGGGGCACGCCGATCTGGGGGGCCGCCAGGCCGGCGCCATCGGCGGCGGCCATGGTGTCGCGCAGGTCGTCGAGCAGGGCCGACAGGGCGGAGTCGTCGAACCGTTCCACCGGCGCACTCACCTGGCGCAGGCGCGGATCGCCGATGGTGAGCACGTCACGGACGGCCATGGGCGCCTCAGGATCGGTCCCACTGTGCCGCCTTCCGGCCGCCCCGTCCGTACCATCCGCAGATGATGCTGCGATCGGCGGATCCATGGCCGTGAGCTCCCTGCGGGTGGCCGTGCTCTGTTGCGACGGCCTCTACCAGCGCCACCTGGTGCGGCGGGTGGCCGAGGAGTTCACCCTCGTGGGGGGGGTGCTGCAGGTGTCGCCGCCGGCCAGCCGCAGCACCCTCTCCCGGCTGGCCAAATACCGCCGCCCCCTGCGGCTGCTGCGCCAGCTGATCGCCCGGGTGCTGCTGCGGCCCCACGACCGCCGCGGCGCCGCCCTGCAGCGGCAGCTGTTCCACTACAACGGCGCCCCGCCCGAGCTGCCGGAAGGGGTGCCGGTGCTGGTCACCTCGGCCATCAACGAGCAGCGCACCGCCGATTTCCTGCGCCAGGTCGCCCCCGACATCGTCCTGGTGAACGGCACCCAGCTGCTGCGGGCACCGGTGCTGGAGCTGATCCCCACCCTCCGCCACGGCCTCATCAATCTGCACACCGGGCTGTCGCCCTACTCCCGCGGCGCCAACTGCAACCTCTACATGCTCATGGAGGGGCATCCGGAGCTGGTGGGCGTCACCGTGCACCACATCGATCCCGGCATCGACAGCGGCGACATCATCCTGTCGGCCCGGGTGCCGATGGAGCCCGACGACGACGTCGAGACCATTGACGTACGCAGCTTCCATGTGGGCATTGAGCTGCTGATCGAGGCGGCCCGGAGGCTCGAGGCCGGCACCGCCCCACGGGTGCCCCAGTGGGAGAAGGGCAAGCTGTTCCTCAGGCGCACCGGCTATGTCTACGAGCCCTGGCAGCGGCTGCTGGCCAACCGCCGCATCGACCGCGGCCTGGTGCGCGACTACCTGGCCGACCAGGCGAACCGGGACCGGAGCGCGCGGGTGGTGCGGGGGGAGCAGCCATGAGCCGCCTGGGGCGGGCGGCCAACCGGGCGGCGGACCTGCTGTTCCTGCCGCCCCTGGATCGCCTCTGGCGCCGGCGCCTGCGGGGCAAGGTGCTGTGTCTGCTCTACCACCGGGTGGAGGAGCCTGGCCGGGTGCCGTTCCTCGACCGCTTCGGGGTGCCGCCGATCCCCCCTGACGAGCTGGCTGCGGAACTGGGGTTCCTGCGGCGCCACGGCGCCCGCTTCCTCACCTACGCCGATCTGCGGGCGGGCCGCTTTCCCTCCGCTGAGGAGTTCGCAGTGATCGTCAGCTTCGATGACGGCCTGCGCTGCAACTACGAGGAAGGGATGGACGTCCTGCAGGCGCTGGGCATCCCCGCGGTGTTCTTCCAGTCCACCGGGATGCTCGCCGGCGGGGAACTGGTCTGGGAGCACGCCCTCTACTGGTACGGGGCCCACCCCACCTATGCGCCCCGGCTGGAGGAGCTGGCCCGGCGCCGGCTGGGTCTGCCGGCCGACCTGGGGGGGGCGGCCCTGATCGCCCGGCTGCGGGATGCCACCCCCGTGGCCCGGGTCCGGGATCTGCTGGCGGAGCTGGCCGAGCGCTGGGGCACGGCCGGCGAGCTGGTGGCGGCAGCCGTTGGCCTTTACCCCAGCGAGGCCCACCTGCGCCGGGCCCGGGACGCCGGCCACGAGATCGGCAGCCACGGCCACCACCATGTCCCCCGCTGCAATATCAGCCCGGCGGCGTTCGAGCAGGAACTGGTCCGATCCAGCGCCGTGCTCGGCGGGGTCCTGGGGGAAGCGCCCCGGTCGTTCTCCTATCCCTTCAACAGCCACCTGCCCGGCGACGACCAGATCTGCGGCCGCCACTTCCTCCAGGTGGCCACCGTCGATGGGGCCCTGCTCACCCCCGCCACCCCGGCCCTGGCCCTGCCCCGCTTCACCTGGCCGGGCCCCCACGCCAACCCCCTGCGCCGCCGCCGCTGGCTCTGGACCGGAACGCTGGCCTGGCCAGGGAGATAGGGTCTGAAGACCTTCCACGTTGCGATGGCCTGGCCCCTGGCCTTCTTCGACGGGACCATCAGCACCACCGCCCTGGAGTCCCTGCTCCAGCACTGGGGCTACTGGGTGGTGTTCGGCGCCATGCTGCTGGAGAACGCCGGCCTGCCCCTGCCCGGGGAGACCGTCACCCTGCTTGGCGGCTATGCCGCCGGCAGCGGCCATCTCAATGTCTTCGGCGTGATGGCGGCGGCGGCCGGCGGCGCGATCCTGGGGGACAACCTCGGCTACTGGGTGGGCCGCCGTGCCGGCTGGGGCCTGGTGCTGCGGGTCGGGCGCCTGCTGCGCCGCTCCCCCGAGCAGATGGAGTCCCTGCGGACCAGCTTCCTGCGCCATGCCGGCAAGTCGGTGCTGATCGGCAGATTCGTGGCGGTGCTGCGGGTGCTGGCCGGCCCCCTGGCCGGGGCCGTGCACATGCCCTACCGCCGCTTCGTGCTGTTCAACTGCCTCGGAGCGGTGCTCTGGGCGGGCACGATGGTGAGCCTGGCCTGGCTCGGTGGGCGCTGGATCCCCTTCGAGCGCATGGTGGGGGGGGTGGTGCAGTTCGGCCTCGGGGCCCTGGTGCTGGTGGTGGTGCTGCTGGCGATTCCGATGCTGATCTCCCGGTTTGAAGAGCGTCAGCTGGACGATGGGGCCGAAGAGAGCTCCCCTTGATGCGATATCTGCGCTATCTGCTGGTGCCCCTGGCCTGCTGCGCCGGGGGGCTGGCGATTGTGCTTGGCCTGCATGGCCTCGAGGCGGCCTGGATCACCCTGGTGCTGCTGCTGCTGGAGATCTCCCTCTCCTTCGACAACGCGGTGGTGAACGCCCGGGTGCTCGATCGGCTGACGCCCGGCCAGCAGCGCTTCTTCCTCACCTGGGGTCTGGTGATTCCTGTCTTCGGCGTGCGCTTTGCGGGCCCCCTGGTGATGGTCTCCCTGGCCGGTGGCGTCGGCATGGGCACCGCCCTCGATGCGGCATTGCACCACCCGGAGCGCTACCGGGACCTGCTGGAGCTGGCCGAGCCCAGGATCCTCGCCTTCGGTGGCCTGTTCCTGCTGATGGTGTTCCTGCGTTACTTCTTCGATGAGGCCAAAACGCTCCACTGGGTCCGTCCCCTGGAGCGCCGCCTCAGCGCCGCCGGCCGGGTGGAAGCCCTGGAGGTGGCCCTGGCCCTCATCCTGCTGCTGCTGCTCGTTGCCGCCCTGCCGGAGCGCCTGCGGGCCGAGGTGATGATCAGCGGCGTGATCGGTCTGGTGCTGCAGCTGCTGAGCACCTCCCTGGCCGAGGCCTTCGGCGATGAGGAGCAGGCGGGGTTGCGGCTGGCGGCCGGGGGTGGGCTGGCCAGCCTGCTCTACCTGGAACTGCTGGATGCCTCCTTCAGCCTCGACGGCACCATCGGCGCCTTCGCCATCACCCAGAACCTGGGCCTGATCATCACCGGCCTGGGCCTCGGGGCCCTCTTCATCCGCTCCCTCACCCTGATGCTCAGCCGGGAGAAGGCGCTCGATCAGCTGGTGTTCCTGGAGCATGGCGCCCACTACGCCATCGGCGCCCTGGGGGTGCTGATGCTGGCCGGGATCGTCCTGAAGCAGCACGATCTCCATCTGCCCGAATGGGTCACGGGCCTGATCGGCATCGTGCTGCTGCTGCTCTCCCTCGGCGATTCACTGCGGCAACGGGGAGGCCTGAGGCGCACGCCCTGAACCCGACCGGTGCCTGCGGGGCCTACAGGCCGAAGTGCCGACAGATCAGCCAGGGCACCACCAGGGCCAGGGTGATCGTGAGTGGTGCCCCGTAGCGGGCCATGTCCAGGAAGCGATACCGACCGGGGCCGAACACCATCAGGTTGGTCTGGTAGCCGATCGGGGTGAGGAAGCTCTGGCTGGCGGCGAAGGTGATGGCGAAGATGAAGGCCATGGGCGGCAACGCCAGCCCCTTGGCCAGCTCGGTGGCGATCGGGATCAGCAGCACCACGGTGGTGCCGTTGCTGAGGGCCTCGGTGAAGAGCTGTCCCAGCACGAACACCACCAGCAGCACCCCGTAGGCCGGCCAGCCCTTGAGGGAGCGCAGCAGATCGGTGGCCAGGGCCTCCGCCAGGCCGGTCTTCTGCATCGCCACGCTGAAGCAGGAAAGGGAGCCCAGCAGCAGGATCACGTCCCAGCGGATCGAACGCAGCAGCTCACCGGAACGCAGGCAGCCCGTGGCCACCATCGCCACCATGGCGAGCAGCACCGCGGCCATCAACGGCAGCAGTTTGAGCATCGGCAGCAGGATCATCAGCCCCGCGATCACCATGCCGATGAGCTTGCGATCGGTGGTGGGCAGGTCCTTCTCGAGCTCGTCGAGCAGCACCAGGTCGTTGTTGGCCTGCAGGCCGCGGATGGCATCCACGGGGGCCTGGAGCAGCAGCACATCGCCGGCCTGGAGCACCACCCGGCCCAGCAGCTCGCGCAGCACCTGGTTGCCGCGCCGCACCGCCAGCAGGGTGGCGTTGTAGCGCTGGCGAAAGCGCATGTCCCGCACGCTGGCCCCGGCCAGGGTGGAACCGTTGGGCAGCAGCACTTCCACCACCCGCTGGGGGGAGGTGGTCTCACCGGAGAGCTCGCGCAGATCCTCCTCCTGCTCGCCGATCGGGGCAAGGGTGACGGTGTGCTCCTGCTGGAGACGCAGCAGGTTGTCCCGGTTGCAGCGCAGCAGCAGCCGGTCGCCGGCCTGCAGGGGCAGGTCGGCCAGGGGGGCGCTGAAGCTCTCCTGGCCCCGGTGCAGCTCGAGCACGTCCACGTCGAAGCGCCGCTGCAGGCGGCTGTTGTGCAGCGACTGGCCGATCAGCTCGGACTGGTCCGGGATCAGCACGTCGGTGAGATAGCCGTCGCGGGCGAGTCCGCCCAGCAGGTCCTCATCCCCCTGGCCGCGGTCGGGCAGCAGCCGGTCGGAGACCAGCACCATGTACAGCCCCCCCAGCAGCCACACGGGGATGCCGATGGCCGTGAAGCTGAACAGTTCCAGGGAGCCGAAACCCAGCTGGCGGCTCACATCACTGGCCAGCAGGTTGGTGGAGGTGCCGAGCAGGGAGATGGTGCCGCCCAGCACGGTGGCGAACGAGAGGGGCAGCAGCACCTTGGAAGGGGAGACGCCGCGGCGATGGCACCAGCCCTCGATCACCGGCAGCAGGGTGGCCACGATCGGGGTGTTGGGGATGAAGCCGGAGATGGGGGCCACCACCCCCACCATCAGGGCGATCATCCGCTTGGGGCTGCGGACCGCATCGGAACCGATCAGGGCCCGGAGCCGGTCGAGGCCACCGCTGCGGAACAGCCCGGCGGAGACGGCGAACAGGCCCATCAGGGTGATCAGGGCGGGGCTGCCGAAGCCCTGCACCGCCTCATCGGGCTTGAGCACCTTGAAACTGACCAGCAGGGCGGCCGCCAGCAGGCCGGTGACCTCCGGAGCCAGCCAGCCGGTGACGAACAGCACCATCGCCCCAGCGAACACCGCCAGGGTGATCAGGCCTTCCGGCGTGGCGGCGACCGCGAGGAACGCTTGCATCGGGCCGTTCAGAGGTAGAAGCCGACCGTAGTGACGACCCGGGTGCCGTGCTCGCGCAGGGCGCGCCGCAGGCGGATCGTCGACTGGTTATGCAACAGGTTCTCCCAGCGGTGGCGGGTGACGAACACCGGCAGCACCACCAGGCAGAAGGACAGACGACCCTTGTGGTGCTGGCGCTCAAAGCGGCCCACAAAATCGACCACCGGATCTACCAGGGAGCGATAGGGCGACTCCAGCACCTCCAGATGGACATCCGGCACCTGGCGGTTCCACTGCTGGCGGAAGGCCTCGGCACGGCCATCACCGAGATCCACATGCACGGCGACCAGGTCGCTGGCGACGCTGCGGGCAAAACAGAGGGCCTCGAAGGTGCCGCGGTGCAGCTGGCCCACCAGCACCACCGTGGGGGTGCCAGCTCCGTTCGGAGGCGAAGGCGGCAGTTTCAGTCGGACGTCGGAGCCCATCCGCAGGCGCTTCGACACATGGTTGTAGTGGGTGCGGATGCGCAGGTACATCGCCACCAGCAACGGAATGGCCACCACCACCACCCAGGCCCCGTGGGTGAATTTGCTGATCAGAAGGATCACCGCCACCACGGCGGTGATCGCTGCGCCGATGCCGTTGATCAGCGCCCGGGAGCGCCAGCCCCGATCCCGCAGCTTCCACCAATGCACCACCATCCCGGCCTGGGACAGGGTGAAGCTGATGAACACACCCACCGCATAGAGGGGGATCAGGCGGCTGACGCTGCCATCCACGATCACCAGCAACAGGGCCGCCATGGCGCTGAGGGCAAAGATGCCGTTGCTGAACACCAGCCGGTCGCCCAGGGAGCTGAGCTGACGGGGCAGAAAGCCGTCCTGGGCCAGGAAAGCCGCCAGCCGGGGGAAATCGGCATAGGCGGTGTTGGCGGCCAGCAGCAGGATCAGCAGCGTCGCCAGCTGCAGCACGAACAGCAGCGGCCCATCGCCGAAGATCCGCTCCCCCAGCTGGTACAGAAGCGTGGGCCCGTTCTCCTCCACCACCAGGCCGCTCTGGTGGGCCAGGGCGCTGATGCCGCTGAACATGCCCGCCAGCATCAGCACCATCACCACCAGGACGCGCCGCGCGTTGCGCCACTCCACCGGGCGGAAGGCGGAGACGCTGTCGCTGATGGCCTCGATGCCGGTGAGGGCGGCACAACCGGAGCTGAAGGCCCGCATCAGCAGCACCGGCCCGATCGCCTGCAGCCCCTGGCTGCCCTGGTGGGCGGCCTCCAGCAGCCGTTGCTGCTCCGCCAGGGGCAGGGGTGGCAGCAGGCCCAGTCCCGTCTTGAAGAACCCCGCCACCAGCAGGGTGACGACGGCGCCCATGAACAGATAGGTGGGCACACTCAGAAATCGGGCGCTGGAGCTCACGCCACGCAGGTTGGCCAGCATGACGAGCAGCACCGCCAACAGGCAGAGGGGGACCCGCTCGGGCTCCAGCAATGGGAAATAGGAGGTGAGGGCCGAGATGCCGGCGGCCACACTCACGGCCACCGTCAGCACGTAGTCGATCGAGAGGGAGGCGCCGGCCACCAGACCCGCCGTCTGGCCGAGGTTCTGCTGCGAGACCCGGTAGGAGCCGCCCCCGTGCGGATAGGCCTTGATCGTCTGCCGGTAGCTGCTGGCCACGATCAGCATCAGTCCCACGATCAGCACCGTGATCGGCAGGGTGAAAGGCAGGGCCGCCGCCCCACCCATCCCCAGCACCAGCACGATTTCCTGGGTGGCGTAGGCCACCGAGGAGAGGGCGTCGGAGCTGAGGATCGCCAGGGCCTCGGCGTTGCTGTAGCGCTCCTCGTGGTGGGCACTGGTGGGCAGGGGAGTGCCGATCAGCCGCCGTCGCAGGTTGTCAAGGATGAGCATGCAGCCGGGGCTCTTCCGCAGGATGGACTAGGACGCTAGGTCTGTTTCCGAATCCACCCAGCGTCGCCGAATCCCCAGATGGTTCGCCTGGGTTGATCAGAGCCATGGCTCACCCTTCCCTGCTCAGCACCCTCCTGATCCTGCTGATCGGCGTGCTGCTGGCACGCCTCTCGGAAGGCTGGATGGCACGCCTGGCCGTGCCGGCGATCATCCTGGAACTGGTCATGGGCTTCATCCTCGGCAACACCGTGGTGCCGTTCAAGGCCATGGCGCCCCTGAGCGGCCTGACGGAGCTGGGGGTGCTCACCCTGTTCTTCCAGGTGGGCCTGGAGGTGCGCGGCGACCTGCTCAGCTCCCGCCGGGCCGCGATCCTGCGCACGGTGGCGCTGAGCTTCTGCACGCCGCTGCTGGCCTTCTGGCCCCTCAGGACCCTGTTCGACCTGTCCATCCCCACCACCCTGCTGTGCCTGGCGGTGCTGAGTGCCACCGGCACGGGTGTGACCCTGCGGGTCCTCGCCCAGCGGGGTGCCATCCAGACCCCCTCGGGCCGGATGCTGGTGGGGGTGTCGGTCCTCGATGATCTGCCAGCCATCGCCCTGCTGGCGATCGCCACCGCCAGCGCCGGCCTGCGGTTGGGAACCCATGGCATCGGCTGGGGCGGGCCGCTGGTGGGCGTGCTGCTGGCGGGTCTGAGCTGGCTGGCGGTGTCCCACTGGGCCCGCCACCACAGCCGGCGGCCCACCAGCGCGCTGGCGATCCTGATGCTGCTGATCGGTTCGGCCTGGGTGGGGGAGGCCTGCGGCCTGACCAGCCTGCTCGGCGCCCTCTGGGGCGGGGTGCTGATGGCCCGGCTGGGGCCCGTGGAGGGGGAGGTGCAGCGGGTGCTGACCGTGCTCTCGGAGGTGTTCCTGCCCCTCTATTTCATCAGTGTGGGGATGCGGATCAGCGCCGGCACCCTGCTGCAGCCGGCGGCCTGGGGCCTGGCGGCGGTCCTGATCGTGATGGCCCTGCTCAGCAAGCTGGCCTGCGGCCTGGGCATCGACCGCCACGACCGGCGGGCGGGGGTCGACCGCTGGCTGGTGGTGTTCGGCCTGATCCCCCGGGGCCTGCCGGGGCTGGTGTTCGCCACCACGGCCCTGAATCAGGGCCTGATCGATGCCGTCCAGTTCTCGTCCCTGGTGCTGATGGTGACCGTCACCACGGTGGTGGGCCTGCTGCTGCTGGAGCGGCGGCTGGGTCGCATCACGTCCGCCCCGCCGGGCGCGCCTGGCTGACAAAAGCCATCGCTTCCTCTGACTAATGTTTGAGCGATTCGTTAACTGCCGCGTTGACCCCTTCCCCTGCCGCCAGCCCCTGGCACGCCCTGGCGCCTGAGGCCTGCCTGCAGGCGCTCGAGGCCAGCACCGAAGGGCTGAGCACGGCCCAGTGCGCCGAACGCCTGGCCAGGCTCGGGCCCAACCGGCTGGAGCTCAAGGCCGGGCGCAGCAACCTGCGCATCCTCTGGGACCAGTTCAGCAACGTGATGCTGATCATGCTGCTGGCGGTGGCGGCCGTGTCCGCCGGTGTGGCCTACGCCGCACAGCGGTTCCCCAAGGATGCGATCGCCATCGTGCTGATCGTGGGCCTCAACGCCCTGCTGGGCTACCTGCAGGAAAGCCGCGCCCAGCAGGCCCTGCAGGCCCTGCGCGACATGGCCCAGCCCCTGGTGACCGTGCGCCGGGACGGCATCTGGGAGCGTCTGCCGAGCGAGCAGCTAGTGCCCGGGGACCTGATCCGGGTGGAGGCGGGCGATCGGGTGCCCGCCGATGCCCGCCTGCTGGAGGTGGCCGAGCTCGGCCTGCGGGAGGCGGCCCTCACCGGCGAGGCCGAAGCGGTGAACAAGCTGGCCGTGCTGGTGCTCGAACCCACCACCCCAGTCCTGGAGCGCCAGAACTGCCTGTTCCAGGGCACCGAGGTGGTGCGGGGCCGCGGCCTGGCGGTGGTCACCGCCACGGGCATGCAGACCGAACTGGGCAAGATCGCCGAGATGATCAACACCGCGGGTGGCGAGACCACACCGCTGCAGGAACGGCTCGATGGCCTGGCCAACGTGCTGGTGGGCTCCGCCCTGGCCCTGGTGGCCGCGGTGGTGCTGCTGGGCTGGCTGCTGGGCCAGCGCCTGCTCGACCTGCTGGAGGTGGCCCTGTCGATGGCGGTGGCGATCGTGCCCGAGGGTCTGCCGGCCGTGATCACAGTGACACTGGCTATCGGCACCCAGCGGATGGTGCAGCGGGCCGCCCTGATCCGGCGTCTGCCGGCGGTGGAGGCCCTGGGCTCGGTCACGGTGATCTGCACCGACAAGACCGGCACCCTCACCCTCAACCGCCAGGTGGTGCAGGAGCTGCGCAGCGGCACCACGGCCCTGGCGGTGAGCGGCAACGGTTACGACCCCCACGGGGAGTTCCGCGCCACCGACCTGGCCCCACCAGCGGGTGCCGCGGGCGGCCTTGCCGCAGGTGGCCGGAATCTGCTGCTGCAGGCCGGTGTCCTCTGCAGCGACGCCGAACTCAAGCAGGAACCCGACGGGCGCTGGGAGATCCTCGGGGATCCCACCGAGGGGGCCCTGGTGGTGGCGGCCGCGAAGGCCGATCTCGATGGCTTCGCCCTGCGCAGTCACTACAAGCGGGAAGCGGAGATCCCCTTCAGCTCCGAACGCCAGCTGATGGCCGTCTGGGTCCAGGACCGCGAGGGGAGCCTGCAGGCCCCCCTGGGGGCCAGTGCCGCCGGTTCGGCCACCCTGATGATCAGCAAGGGGGCCCCCGAGGTGATTCTGAGCACCTGTGACCGCTGGCTCGACGGCTCCGGCGTGGCGGCCCTCAGCGACGACCAGCGCCAGTGGTGGCTGGAGCAGGCCAGGGACCTGGCCGCCTCCGGCCTGCGGGTGCTCGCCTTCGCCTGCGCGCCCCACCACCCCAGCCCCGAACAGGAACTGGAGCACCAGGTGCTGCTCGGGCTGATGGCCCAGCTGGATCCCGCCCGCCCCGAGGTGGCGCTGGCTGTTTCCCGCTGCCGCGAGGCCGGCATCCGGCCGGTGATGATCACCGGCGACCATCCCCTCACCGCCCGGGCCATCGGCGTCAACATCGGCCTGGTGGACGACAGTGCCGAGGTGGTGCTCGGCCGCCAGCTGGAGGAGGCCGATGCCGGCCAGCTGGCCGCGATCGTGGGCCGCTGCAACGTCTACGCCCGGGTGGCTCCGGAGCAGAAGCTGCGCATCGTCAAGGCCCTCCAGGGCCTGGGGCAGATCGTTGCCATGACCGGCGACGGCGTCAACGATGCCCCGGCCCTGAAGCAGGCCCACATCGGGGTGGCCATGGGCATCACCGGCACCGAGGTGAGCAAGGAGGCCTCCGACATGGTGCTCCTCGACGACAACTTCGCCACGATCGTCAACGCGGTGGAGCAGGGCCGCCTGGTGTACGCCAACATCCGCCGCTTCATCAAGTACATCCTCGGCAGCAACGTCGGCGAGCTGATCACCATCGCCTCGGCCCCGCTGCTGGGGCTGGTGGGGGTGCCGATGACCCCCATCCAGATCCTCTGGATGAACCTGGTCACCGACGGCGTCCCCGCCCTGGCCCTGGCCCTCGAGCCCGGCGAAGCCGGCCTGATGCAGCGCCCCCCAGCCGAACCGGGCGAGTCGATCTTCGCCCGCGGGATCGGCAGCTACATCCTGCGCATCGGCGTGGTGTTCGCCGCCATCACAATCACGATGATGGTGCTGGCCTACAGGTCCGGTGGGCCCGATGGTCCATGGAAGACGATGGTCTTCACAATGCTGTGCCTGGCCCAGATGGGCCACGCGCTGGCGTGCCGCAGCGACCGTCCCCTGGTGCAGGTGAACCCCTTCACCAACCCCTGGTTGCTGGGGGCGGTGGTGTTCACCACCCTGCTGCAGTTGTCGCTCCTCTACGTGCCGGTGCTGGCCAAATTCTTCGGCACCGTTCCCCTCTCGGCCCGCGACCTGGGCATCTGCGTGGGCTTCAGTCTGCTGTTCTTCCTCTACCTGGAGCTGGAGAAGGTGTGGCGGCTCTGGCGCCGCCGCCGCAGCGCCGACGCCTGAGCCCCGAACCGCCCCCGGCCGACTGATAACGAGTGCTTGGTGAACCCATAGGTCTTTCCTTCCTGGAAAGGCCACCGCCAGGCGCCTGGGATCTTAGTGTTCGCCACCACGCGGGCCATCTCCGGTCCCGACCGTTCTCCCGCCATGACCCTGTTCTTCGCCCAGACGGCCTGGCTGGTTCCGCTCTACCCCTTGGTGGCGTCCCTGCTGTCGCTGCTTTGGTCTCCGGGGCTGATCTCACGCACGGGCCCACGCCCCTGCGGCTATCTCAACCTCACCCTGGTGAGCGTGGCCTTCGTCCACAGCGCCGCCGCCCTGATGGCGCTGCATTCCAATTCCGCCGCCGGTGCGGCCGCTCTCTACAAGCCCCTCGCCTTCGGCTGGACCTGGCTCGAGACCGCCGGGCTCAAGGTGGGCTTCGACGGCCTGATCACCGAGCCGGCCCTGATCGCGATGACGGTGATCACCGGCCTGCATGTGCTGGTGCAGATCTACGCCATCGGCTATCTGGAGATGGACTGGGGCTGGCCCCGGTTCTTCGGGTCCCTGAGCTTCTTCGAGGCCGGTCTGTGCGCCTTGGTGCTCACGGACTCGCTGTTCTTCAGCTATGTGATCCTCGAGCTGCTCACCCTGGGGACCTACCTGATCGTGGGCACCTGGTACAACCAACCCCTGGTGGTCAAGGGCGCGCGCGATGCGTTCCTCACCAAGCGGATCGGCGACCTGATCCTGCTGGCGGGCCTGATCGCCCTGCTGCCGATCACCGGCACCTGGAACTTCCACGGTCTGCAGGCCTGGGCCGCCGATCAGATCAACAACGGCAACCCCCTTCCCCAGTTTCTGCCCGTGATCCTGCTGGCCCTGATCGCCGGGCCGATGAGCAAGTGCGCCCAGATCCCCCTGCACCTGTGGCTCGATGAGGCCATGGAGAGCCCCTTACCCTCCACCGTGCTCCGTAATTCGGTGGTGGTGGTGGGCGGCGCCTGGGTGCTGCTGCGTCTCGAGCCCCTGATCGAACTGAGCCCCCTGGTGCAGACCGTGCTCGTGATCGTGGGCGGAACCACGGCGCTGGTGGCCTCCCTGATCGCCCTCGCCCAGATCGATGTGAAGCGCGCCCTCTCCTTCCTGGTGAGCAGCTGGCTCGGCCTGCTGTTCGTGGCGGTGGGTCTGGGCGGCATCAGCGTGGCCGATCACCTGATGCTGGTGTATCCCCTGCCGATGGCCCTGATGCTGATGGTGATCGGCGCCATCGTGATCACCAACGTCACCCAGGACCTCACCCAGCTCGGGGGCCTGTGGAGCAAGCGTCCGCTGATGGGCCTGGCCTTCCTCACAGGCGCCGCCGGCCTGATGGCCTTGCCGCCGTTCGGTGGCTTCGCCGCCCTGCGCGAGCTCATGGAGCTCACGGCCGAGAGCTCCCATCCGCTGCTGCTGGGTTGCCTGGTGCTGCTCACCAATGCCCTGATCAGCGCCGGCCTGATCCGGGTGTTCGGTCTGATCTGGGGCGGGCGTCCGTCGGTGTTCACCACCCGCTCCCCGGAGGTGCTGTGGCTGATGGCCCTGCCCACCTTCGTGCTCATGGGTCTGGTGCTGCACCTGCCGCAGCTGATGGTGATCAACGGCGTCTTCGCCCTGTCCCCCCTTCCGGGCTGGGGTCCGCTGGCGGTGCCCCTGCTGATCTCCACCCTCGTGGGCGGCGGCCTCTCGGCGGTGTTCTACCTGCGGCCCCATCCCCTGGCCCATCTGCCCGCAGCCCTCGGCGGCCTGCAGGACTGGCTGGCCCACGACATGCAGACCGAGCGCTTCTACCACCGCACCGTGGTGTGGCTGGTGGTGGCCCTGGCCCGGCTCAGCGCCTGGTCGGATGACCGGGTGTTCGAGGGCTTCAGTGGTGCCTCCGGCAGTGCCGCCCTCGAGGGTGCACGCCGGCTCAGCTTCACCACCTCCGGCCGCACCCAGGCCTATGCCCTCACCCTCCTTCTCGGGGTGCTGCTGATGGCCGCCTGGCTGCTGGCCTCCGCCCCTTCCGTTCCGTCCGAACTCGTTCGCCCGTTCCGCTGATGGGATCGTCCTCGCTCCTGCTTCTCCTGGCCGCACCCCTGGCCGGCACCCTGCTGCTGCCCCTGCTGCCGGCAACCGTTCCTTCCGTTCGGGTCCGCGGCATCGCGGCCCTGTTCGGCGCCCTTCAGCTCCTGGTGGGCCTGCTCTGTTGGCAGCACCCCCCCGCCGACCTGCAGCTGTCCTGGCTGCCGAAACTCGGGCTCCGGCTCGATCTCGGTCTGGATGGCCTCTCGCTGCCGCTGGTGCTGCTCACCGCGCTGATCACGTCGCTTTCGATCCTCTCGGCAGCGGCTGACCAGTCCCGGCCGCGGCTGTTCTTCTCCCTGATGCTGGCCACCAACCTGGGTGTGGTGGCCGGTTTGCTGGCCCGCAATGCCCTGCTGTTCCTCCTGGCCTTCGAGCTGGTGCTGATCCCGATCACCCTGCTGGTGGCGGTCTGGGGGGGCGAGAAACGGGCCGGTGCCGCCGTGCGTTTCCTGCTCTACAGCGCCGTCTCCGGCCTGGCCCTGCTGGCGGCCGTGCTGGCCTTCGCCTGGTTCAATCCCGCCGGTCCGCTCTTCGCTTTCGAGGATCTTCGCCAGGCCCACTTCTCCCCCACGGCCCAACGCTGGATCCTGGCCCTGCTGCTGCTCTCCTTCGGCCTGAAGCTTCCCGTCTTTCCCCTGCACGGCTGGCAGCCCTTCACCTACGGCCAGGCCCCCACACCGGTGGTGATGCTGCTGGCGGGCTCCGTCTCCAAGCTGGGCGCCTACGGCCTGCTGCGCTTCGGCGTGGGCTTCCTTCCGGACATCTGGGCCGCCTGGTCGCCCTGGATCGCCGCCGCCGGTGCCATCAGCGCGGTGTACGGGGCACTCAACGCCATCGCCCAGAGCGACATCCGCCGCCTGATGGCCTTCAGCTCCCTCGGCCACATGGGCCTGCTGGTGCTTGGGCTCTCGGCGGCTACCCCCCTCAGCCTGCAGGGGGCGGTGGCCCAGATGCTCGCCCACGGCATCATCGTGGCCCTCCTGTTCGCCTGCGTGGGGCTGATCGAGCGCAAGACCGGCACCACCGCCATCCCCGACCTCTCGGGCCTGATGAACCCCCTGCGGGGACTGCCGTTCACCATGGGCATGCTGCTGCTGGCCATGATGGCGGCCGCCGGCATCCCCGGCCTGGCTGGCTTCCCAGCGGAACTGCTGGTGTTCGAAGGCAGCTGGACCACATTCCCCCGCGCCACCCTGGTCAGCCTGATCGCCTCGGGCTTCACCGCCGTCTACGCCATCCGCCTCTTCAACAGGGTGGGCTTCGGCCGCCTCGACAACGAGCGCGCCGACTGGAGCTCCACCTGCTGGAGCGAGCGGGCGCCGGCCATGGCCCTCACCGTTCTGGTGATCGCGGCGGGCCTCTGGCCTACGGCCCTCACGGGCTGGAGTGAGACCGAATCCACTGCCCTGGCCCTGCGCACCCAGCCCTTCCTCAGCCGGGATGCCGCCCAGCCCCTCACCCTTGCCGCCACCGCCTCCCCCCTGGTCGCCGTCACCCTCCCTTCCGCCTCGGAGCTGCTCACGTCATGACGCCCCCCAACGCCACGGCCCCCGAGCCCATCACCGCTCCCCTGATCCCGCCCTCCACCCATCGCTATGCCGATGTGATCCACCGGCTGGAGGCCGGCGGCTCGATGCTGCCGGACACGCCGGAGAACCTGATGCAGATCATCGGCATCTACAAGGCCTATGCCGTGCCGATGGACTTCTACTGGCGCGACCTGCTCTACATCGCCGAGCAGGTGTTTCTCGATCCCCTGCCGGCCTTCAAGTACTTTCCCACCCAGGAGTATCTCGATCTCCCCAATTCCTACGCCGGCGATCAATCGAAGCTGCGGATCTGGCGTGGTGGTGAAAAGGCCCATCCTGAACTGCTGGAGTTCATGGAGAAGGGCGAAACCGGCAAGATGTCGAAGCTGCTCCATCACCTCTGGCACGACCGGATCAACATGGAGTTCGCCGAGGCGTGCATGGAAGCCATGCTCTGGCATCAGGGCATGGGCGGCCGCTTCTACGACTATCTCGCCAGTGACGCCTACCGGGCCAACGCCGATCGCGCCATCAAGGCCTACTTCCGCGGCAATCCGCTGATGCTGGGCCTCTATCGCCTGTTCCCTGAGATGTTCATGGAGCAGGTGAAGAAGATGAGCTACTACGCCAACCTCGGCCTGTTCTGGGAGGTGATGGCGCCGGTGTTCTTCGAGATGAGCGACATCTACGACGAGGGAGGCTTCAAGGGTGTTCCCGACGCCATGAACTTCCTGGTGAACGGCATCTTCGCGGTGGCGGGCCGGCCCATCTATCACCACGTCTACATCAAGGGCGAGTGTTTCGAGATCATCCCCAAGAGCGAAGGCTTTACCTGGCTCTATGAAGCGGCTCTCCCCTACGTGGAGGCGGTCTTCTATCGCACGGCGCCATTTCGCGGCACCAAGAGCTACAACGCCCAGGCCTATCAGGTGCCTGCCGATCAGGCCGAGTTCCACTACGGCATCCTCTATGCCGACGTGTTCCCCGTGGGCTCGGCCGGCATCCCTCCCACCCTGCTGATGCAGGACATGCTGCATTTCCTGCCGCCCTATCTGGAGGAGCTCTACAAGCAGCACAAGCGTGGCGATGAGGACAAGCTCATCCAGCTGGGGATCACCTTCCAGCGCTCCATGTACAACGTCACCTCGGCGGTGATCCAGGCCCTGCGCTGCGCTCTGCTCTATCCGCTGGATGACACCGATCCGGAACACCTGATGGCCAACCGACGCTTCTTCGAGGCCCAGATGGACCGCTTCCTGCGCCCCGAGGCACGCCTGCCCCAGATCCAGACCCCGGACTACCGCTAGGAGACCCCCATGGCCAACATCATCGAAACCGCCAAGGGTGCCGGCTGCTTCGCCACCCTGCTGACCGCCGTCGAGGTGGCCGGACTCACCGGCGCCCTGGAGAGCCCCGGCCCCTTCACCGTCTTCGCCCCCGTCGACGACGCCTTCGCCGCCCTGCCCCCCGGCACGGTCCAGACCCTGGTGGACAACGTCCCCCAGCTGGCCCGGATCCTCAAATTCCATGTGCTCTCCGGGGCCTACCGGCGGGAGCAACTGATTGAGCAGCCGGAATGGGAGAGCCTGGAGGGGGCGCCGGTGGCGATCCGCCGGGCCGAGCCCTTCGAGGTCAAGAACGCCACCGTTGTCTCCGCCGACATCGTCTGTGACAACGGCATCGTGCACGTGATCGACCGGGTGATCCTGCCGGGATGACCAAAGCGGGCCTGCTGGCGCTGGCGGTGCTCGGTGCCCTGATGGGCTGCGCCGCCGGCAACGACGCCCCCGGCAGCCCCACCATGGCCAAGATCCGCGAGCGGGGACGGCTGGTCTGCGCCGTGGACGGGGCGGTGCCCGGTTTCAGCACGGTGGGGCCCGGCGGAGCCTTCGTGGGCATCGACGCCGATTTCTGCCGGGCGGTGGCCACCGCCGTGCTCGGGGACCCCAGCAAGGTGGAGTTCCGCCCGGTTACGGCGGGGGAGCGCTTCGTGGCCCTGGGCAGCGGTGAAGTCGACCTGCTTTCGATCAGCTCCACCCACACCCTCAGCCGCGACGCCCCCGGCGGCAATGCCCTCAGTTTCGGCCCGGTGTTCTTCTACGACGGCCAGGGGGTGATGGTGCCCGCGGCCAGCGGTGTCCGCAGCCTGCGGGAGCTGGCGGGCAAGCCGATCTGCGTCGAGAGCGGCACCAACACCGAGCTCAACCTGGCCGATCGCATGCGGGAACTGGGGGTCGCCTACCAGCCGCTGCGGTTCCAGTCGGGCGAGCAGGCCTACCCCGCCTACGAGCAGGGTCGCTGCGCCGCCATCACCAGCGACAGCTCCCTGCTGGCGGCCAAGCGCAGCGGCTTCAAGCAGCCGGCGGCCCACGTGCTGCTTCCCGAACTGCTGAGCAAGGAGCCCAGCGCCAAGGTGACGATCCAGGCCGATCCGGCCTGGGCCGATGCGGTGCGCTGGGTCACCCACACCCTGGTCCAGGCGGAGGAGAGCGGCCTCACCCAGGCCAACATCGAGGCCCGCCTCGCCGCGGCCCGACGGGACCCCAGCCAGGCCGAAGCACGCCGCTTCCTTGGGGTGGAGGGGGATTTCGGCCGCCAGCTGGGCCTGCCCGCCGACTTCACGGTGCGGGTGGTGAAGGCGGTGGGCAACTACGGCGAGCTGTTCGAGCGGCACCTGGGCCGCGCCACCCCCCTGGGCCTGGAGCGGGGCCTCAACCGGCTCTGGAACAAGGGCGGTCTGCACATCGCGCCCCCCTTCCGCTGAGGAGGTTCCTCAGGGCCTACCTGCACCGGCGCGCACCTGCAACAATGCGGCCACCTTTACGTCGCAGGCATGTTCCGGACCCGGACCCGCTCCCTGGTGGTTTCCCTCTGTGCCGCCGGCCTGCTCGCCGGTTGCGCCGGCGATGGTGGCGGCGTGCAGAGCCAGAAGCTCTCCACGATCACGGGGCGGGGCAAGCTGATCTGCGGCGTGGAAGGCAAGCTGCCCGGCTTCAGCTTCGTGGGCCCGGACGGCAAGTACCTGGGCCTGGATGTGGATGTCTGCAAGGCGGTGGCCGCCGCGGTGCTGGGGGATCCAGACAAGGTGGAATACCGGGACCTGAACTCCAGCGAGCGTTTCGCCGCCCTGGCCAGCGGCGAGGTGGACCTGCTCTCGCGCAACACCACCATGACTCTGAGCCGCGACGCGGCCGGCGGCAACGGCCTCAGCTTCGCCCCCACCACCTTCTATGACGGCCAGGGGGTGCTGGTGCCCGTGGCCAGCGGCATCAAGGACCTCAAGGGCCTGGCCGGCAAGCCGATCTGCGTCGAGAGCGGCACCACCACCGAGCTCAACCTGGCCGACCGGATGCGGGAGCAGAACATCCCCTACACGCCGCTGAAGTTCCAGACCAGCGACCAGACCTTCGCCGCCTACCTCGGCGACCGCTGCGTGGCCGTCACCAGCGACCGTTCCCAGCTGGCGGGCAAGCGCACCAGCTTCCCCAAACCGGACGCCCACACCCTGCTGCCGGTGGTGATGAGCAAGGAGCCCCTCACCCCCGCCACCACCAACGGTGATCCCGCCTGGGCCGATGCGGTGCGCTGGATCGTGTTCGGCCTGATGCAGGCCGAGGAGAGCGGCATCACCCAGGCGAA
Source organism: Synechococcus sp. CCAP 1479/9 (assembly GCF_019038535.1). Classification (NCBI taxonomy): domain Bacteria; kingdom Bacillati; phylum Cyanobacteriota; class Cyanophyceae; order Synechococcales; family Synechococcaceae; genus Synechococcus; species Synechococcus sp. CCAP 1479/9. The sequence goes on from NZ_JAFKRK010000023.1 coordinate 63,405, forward strand.
CGTGGACGCCAAGCTGGCCGAAGCCAAGGCCAACACCAACCAGGCCGACCTGCGCCGCTTCCTGGGGGTGGAGGGTGACTTCGGCAAGCAGCTGGGCCTGCCGCCCGACTTCGTGGTCAAGGCGGTGAAGGCCGTGGGTAACTACGGCGAGATCTTCGATCGCAACGTGGGGCCCGCCTCCGCCCTCAAGCTCGACCGCGGCCTCAACCGCCAGTGGAAGGACGGCGGCCTGATCTACTCGCCGCCCTTCCGTTGATGGCGCCGGTGCCCACCGCCGACCCGGCCCCTCTTCCACCAACTCCGCCATCGCCGCCCTGGTGGCGCGACCGCCGCATCGTGCCCTGGGTGGTGCAGGCGGTGGTGGGACTGCTGGTGCTGCTGCTGATTGCCTTCCTGCTGGGCAATCTGATCCGCAACCTCACCGCCGCCGGCCTGCTGCTGAGCTGGCGCTGGCTGCAGCAGCCCGCCGGCTTCGACATCTCGGAATCGGTGATTCCCTTCAATGCCCAGCTGCCCTACTGGCGAGCCCTGGCCGCCGGTCTGGTCAACACGATCCGGGCGGTGCTGGTGGGCCTGGTGGGGGCCACCCTGCTGGGCACCCTGGTGGGGATGGCCTCCTACAGCCACAACGGCCTGCTGCGGCGGCTGGCGCGGGTCTACGTGGAGGTGGTGCGCAACATCCCCCTGCTGCTGCAGCTGGTGTTCTGGTACTTCGTGGTGTTCCTCACCCTGCCGAACGGCATGGCGGCCATCCAGCTGCCCGGCGTGGTGCTGGCCAAATCGGGGCTCTACATCGCCGGGTTCGGCGAGGGGCTGCGCTGGATGGGGCCCAGCCTCGTCAACGGGGTCTGGCAGGCGCCGGTGCGGCTGAGCGTCGAGTTCGGCGCCCTGATCACCGGCCTGATCGTCTACTCGGGCGCCTTCATCGCCGAGGTGGTGCGGGGCGGTATCGCCGCCGTGCCGAAGGGCCAGTGGGAGGCGGCCTCCTCCCTGGGGCTGAGCTGGTTCGCCACCCTGCGCCGCATCGTCCTGCCCCAGTCCCTGCGGGTGATCGTGCCGGGGCTCAACACCCAGTACATCTCCCTGGCCAAGAACTCCTCCCTGGCCGTGGCGGTGGGCTACACCGACCTCTATTCCGTGGCCGAAACCACCCTCAACCAGACCGGCCGTGCCGTGGAGGTGATCCTGGTGCTGCTGGCGGCCTACCTCACCCTCGATCTGCTGATCTCGGCCCTGATGAACGGTCTCAACCACCTGGTCCAGATCCGGGAGCGCTGAGATGAACGCCCTCCTCAGACGGCTGCGCGCCGAACTGTTCGCCACCCCCGCCGACGCGGCGCTGAGCCTGGTCCTGATCACGCTGCTCAGCCTGGGGGCCTTCGGGTTCCTGCGCTGGGCCCTCACCCAGGCCCAGTGGGCCGTGGTGAAGGTCAACAGCACCCTGTTCGCCGTGGGCCGCTACCCGATCGAGCAGCAGTGGCGCCTCTGGCTGCTCACCGCCCTGCTGGTGGCCGCCAGCGGCGCCACCTGGGGCCTGCTGCGCGCCCACCCCCGCCCGGACCGCACCGGCGTGCTGTGGCCACGCAACGACCGGCTGGCCCTGGTGCTGCTCGCCCTGATCGCCCTGGCCCTGCCCTCGGCCCTCGGACTGACCCTGGCCATCCAGTCCCGCTGGTGGGGGCTCCTCCTGCTGCTGGGCCTCTGCCGCTGGCTGGCCGGCCGCTACGGGGCGAACCTTTCGCCCACCGGCCGGCGGCTCGCCGCCCTGGTGTGGCCCCTGCTCTACCTGGTGGGCATGGTGCTGATCAGCGGCGGCCTGGGCCTGGTCACCGTGTCCCCTTCGGAATGGGGTGGCCTGCTGCTCACCCTGCTGGCCTCCAGCTTCGCGATCCTGCTTTGTTTCCCGATCGGGGTGCTGCTCGCCCTGGGACGCCGCAGCGAGCTGCCCCTGCTGCGCTGGGGCTCGGTGCTCTACATCGAGTTCATCCGCGGCGCGCCGCTGATCACCCTGCTGTTCCTCGGCCAGAACATCCTCGGCTTCCTGCTGCCCGGCGGCCTGGCACCCGAGCGGGTCTGGCGGGCGGCCTGGGTGCTCACCTTCTTCGCCGCCGCCTACCTGGCGGAGGCGGTGCGCTCCGGCCTGGCGGCCGTGCCCCGGGGCCAACTGGAAGCCGCCCGCTCCCTCGGCCTCTCCTACCCGAAGGCCCTGCAGCACGTGGTGCTGCCCCAGGCCCTGCGGGTGGCCCTGCCGGCCATGGTGGGCCAGTTCATCTCACTCCTGCAGGACACCACCCTGCTGTCGCTGATCGGATTGCTGGAACTGCTCGGCACGGCCCGCACCGTGATGGCCAATCCGGCTTTCCTGGGCCGCAACGGTGAGGTGTATCTCACCCTGGCGGTGCTGTTCTGGGGCTGCTGTGCTGCCCTCGGACTGGGCAGCCGGGCCCTGGAGCGCCGGCTTGATCCCCACGCCGTGCCCTCCGCCACCTGAGCCGCGTTCCCCTTTCCCTCCTCCCCAGCTCCGATCCCACGTCCCGCCCCATGAGCCAACCCAGCAGCGAACTGATGATCGAGGCGCGGGCCGTCGAGAAGTGGTATCCCAACGGATTCCAGGCGTTACGCGGCGCCAGCCTGACCGTGCGGCGGGGCGAGGTGGTGGTGATCATGGGCCCCTCGGGTTCGGGCAAGAGCACCTTCATCCGCACCTTCAATGCCCTGGAGGACTTTCAGAAGGGCAGCATCACCGTCGACGGCATCGTCCTCTCCAACGACCTGCGCAACATCGACGCCATCCGCCGGGAGGTGGGCATGGTGTTCCAGCAGTTCAACCTGTTCCCGCACCTCTCGGTGCTCGACAACCTGACGCTGGCGCCGGTGCTGGTGCGCAAGCGTCCCAAGGCGGAGGTGGAGACGCAGGCCCGGGCCCTGCTGGAGCGGGTGGGCATCGCCGAACAGGCCGGCAAGTATCCCGGCCAGCTCTCGGGGGGTCAGCAGCAGCGGGTGGCAATCGCCCGGGCCCTGTGCATGGAACCGCGCATCCTCCTGTTCGATGAACCCACCAGCGCCCTCGACCCGGAGATGGTGCGGGAGGTGCTGGAGGTGATGCAGGATCTCGCCGCCGACGACATCACCATGGTGGTGGTGACCCACGAAGTGAAGTTCGCCCGCCACGTGGCCCACCGGGTGGTGCTGATGGCCGACGGCGAGGTGGTGGAGGAGGCCGAGCCGGAGGTGTTCTTCACCAACCCCAGCCACGAGCGCACCCGCCGCTTCCTGGATCAGATTCTCTGACCGGGGCTGGGTGAGGCCCGCTAGGCCCTGGTCGCCCAGTCGGCGGCGTTGAGCTGCGGGAACAGCCCGTCCTCCCGCTCCACCCCCACCAGCCACTCCCGGGGCAGGTCGGTGCCGTGCTCGAGGGCATCGATCAGCCGCCAGAAGCGATCGAGGTGGCGGCGGATCCGCTCCCGCGCCAGGCCGGTGGTGGTGCCGGCCCGCAGGATGAAGCTCCAGTCGGAGCTCTGGGCCAGCAGCAGTTCGCGCCCCGCCTGGGTGAGCAGGGCCCGCTGGGCGGTGCTGCCCACGCCCCGGTTCACCCGCTGCACCATGGCCCGGGAGGCGCGCTGCCACTCCGCCACCACCCAGGCGTTGGTGTCGTTGAGCCAGTAGTCGTGGTAGCCCCCCTGGCCCCAGCTGGAGGGGGCCGGCCGGCAGACCTGCAGGGCCCGCCCTTCGCTGAGCACGTCGCGCAGGTGGGTGAAGCGCACGTCCAGGGCCGGGCCCTGGCGGAACAGCTCGGCCAGGAACTGGGGCCCCTCGAACCACCAGTGGCCGAACAGCTCCGCATCGAAGGGCGCCACCAGCAGCGGCGGCGGCTCGATCGTGGCCGCCAGCTGGCCCATCTGGGCGGCGCGGCCCCGCAGGAAGGCCTCGGCGTGCTCCTTCAGCCGCTCGGCCGCCCGCTGGGGGTCGTAGGGCGCCTTGGCGTCCAGGGGGCAGCCCTGGGCGGTGACGCGGTGCAGCTTGAGCCCGAGGGGGCGGCGGTCGTGGATGTCCTGGGCCTCCAGGTCCGCTTCCGGCAGGTCCCAGCCCAGGTCGCGGTGGAACTCCCGGTAGGCCCCGTCGCCCGGGTAGCCCTGGCTGGCACTCCACACCGGCAGGGTGGATTCGCTGTCACGGGCGAAGAAGGCCACCCCCGCCGGGGAGCAGATCGGCGCATAGACGCCGTAGCGGGGACGGGGCAGGCCATGGAGCAGGCCGTGGCCGTCGAGCAGGGAATAGCGCAGGCCGCATTCGGCCAGGAGCCGGTCGAGGTCCTCGTAGTAGGCGCACTCCGGCAGCCAGATGCCCAGGGGCCGCTGGCCGAGCAGCCGCTGGTGCTCCCGCACGGCGGTGAGCAGCTGGGCCCGCACCGCCTCCGGTGAATCCCGCAGCAGGGGCAGATAACCGTGGGTGGCCCCGCAGGTGATCAGATCCAGGACCCCCTGCTCCTGCAGCCGCCGGAAGCGGGGCAGGAGATCCCCCTCCATCTCCCGCCACTGGGCCTCGATGGCCGAGAGGGTGCCCTTCAGCTCCCGGGCCGGAACCTCCAGGTCGGGATCGGCCCCGTCGAGCAGGATGCGGCGCAGGGCCAGCCAGGCCGGGAAGCGGCCGTTGAGGGTCCGGTCGCTCAGCAGCGACAGCAGGGTGGGAGAAAGGCCGAGGGTGAGCCTGGGCCGCTGCTGCGGATCGGCGGCCGCCCGCTCCAGCACCTCCAGCAGCGGCAGATAGCATTCCTGTAGGGCCTGGAAGTACCAGTCCTCCTCGAGCGAACCGGGTTCTCCGGAGCGCACGTAGGGGAGGTGGGCATGCAACACCAGGGCCAGATCGCCTGCGGCCATGGGGAAACCCTCTGTGGCGCCACTGTACGTTCCGCTCCCGGAGCCGGGTCTTCCGGCCCGTAGAGTGGGCCTAACTCATAGCTGTTCCGCCTAACCCCATGGCCCGCGATCCCGGCCGGGTATTGATCTTCGATACCACCCTCCGCGACGGGGAGCAGTCCCCCGGCGCCAGCCTCAACCTGGAGGAGAAGCTCGCGATCGCCCAGCAGCTGGCCCGCCTGGGGGTCGACATCATCGAGGCCGGTTTCCCCTTCGCCAGCAGCGGCGATTTCCACGCCGTCCAGCGCATCGCCGCCACCGTCGGAACCCCCGATGGCCCGGTGATCTGCGGCCTGGCCCGGGCCGCCAGCGGCGACATCAAGGCCTGCGCCGACGCCGTGGCCCCGGCAGCCCGCCGGCGCATCCACACCTTCATCGCCACCAGCGACATCCATCTGGAGCACAAGCTCCGCAAAACCCGCGCCGAGGTGCTCGCCATCACCGCGGAGATGGTGGCCTATGCCCGCTCCCTGGTCGACGACGTGGAGTTCTCCTGCGAGGACGCCGGCCGCAGCGACCCTGAGTTCATGCACGAGGTGATCGAGGCGGCGATCAACGCCGGCGCCACCACCATCAACATTCCCGACACGGTGGGCTACACCACCCCGGCCGAATTCGGCGCCATCATCGCCGGCATCAACCGCTCGGTGCCCAACATCGACCAGGCGGTGATTTCGGTGCATGGGCACAACGATCTCGGTCTGGCCGTCGCCAACTTCCTCGAAGCCGTCAAGAACGGCGCCCGCCAGCTGGAGTGCACCATCAACGGCATCGGTGAACGGGCCGGCAACGCCTCCCTCGAGGAGCTGGTGATGGCGCTGCACGTGCGCCGCAGCTACTTCAACCCCTTCCTCGGCCGGCCGGCCGACCAGCGCGACCCGCTCACGAACGTGCGCACCGAGGAGATCACCAAGACCTCCCGGCTGGTCTCCAACCTCACCGGCATGGCGGTGCAGCCCAACAAGGCGATCGTGGGCGCCAATGCCTTCGCCCATGAGTCCGGCATCCACCAGGACGGGGTGCTCAAGAACCGGCTCACCTACGAGATCATCGACGCCCGCACCGTCGGCCTGGCCGACAACCGCCTCTCCCTCGGCAAGCTCTCGGGCCGCAGCGCCTTCCGGGCCCGGCTCGAGGAGCTCGGCTACACCCTGGAGCGCACCGACCTCGACGACGCCTTCGCCCGCTTCAAGGAGCTGGCCGACCGTAAGCGGGAGATCACCGACCGGGATCTGGAGGCGATCGTCAGCGAGCAGGTGCAGCAGCAGGACCAGCCCCGCTATGCCCTGCAGTCGGTGCAGGTGAGCTGCGGCACCAACCTGCAGCCCACGGCCACCGTCACCCTGCGGGATGGCGATGGCATCGACCTGACCGAAGCGGCGATCGGCACCGGGCCGGTGGATGCGGTCTGCCAGGCCCTCAACCACCTGGCCCAGGTGCCGAACGAGCTGGTGGAGTTCAGCATCAAGTCCGTCACCGAAGGCATCGACGCCATGGGCGAGGTGACCATCCGCCTGCGCCATCAGGGGGTGCTCTATTCGGGCCATGCGGCCGACACCGACATCGTCGTGGCGGCGGCCCAGGCCTTCGTGAACGCCCTCAACCGGCTGGTCTCCGGCAGCCAGCGCGCTCCGCTCCATCCCCAGAAGACGGCCCTTCCGGTGGCGGAACTGCCACGTCTGTGAACGCCCCCAACCGCTCCCCACTGGCCACCGGGCTGCAGCTCGCCCTGCTGCTGCTGGTGGCGGTGCTGCTGCTGCTGCCCCTGCTGTGGCTGGTCAGCACCTCCCTCAAGGGGCCGGCGGAGGACATCTTCACCAGCCCTCCGGCCCTGCTGCCCAGCCAGCCGAGCCTGGAGGCCTACGGGCGCCTGTTCGCCGCCAACCCGATGGGCACCTACCTGCTCAACAGCACCATCGTCAGCGCCCTGGCGGTGCTGGCCAACCTGCTGTTCTGCTCCCTGGCGGCCTACCCCCTGGCGCGGATGCGTTTCAAGGGCCGCGGGCTGGTGCTGGCCCTGGTGGTGGCCACGATCCTGATCCCCTTCCAGGTGGTGATGATCCCCCTCTACCTGCTGATGGTGCAGATCGGGCTGCGCAACACCCTCTGGGCCCTGATCGTGCCCCAGGCGGCCACGGCCTTCGGCATCTTCCTGCTGCGCCAGAGCTTCCTGGCGGTGCCGGTGGAGCTGGAGGAGGCGGCCCGGATCGATGGCTGCACCCCCATCGGCGAATGGTGGAACGTGATGCTGCCGGCGGCCCGGGCCGACCTGATCACCCTGGCGATGTTCGTGTTCATCGGCACCTGGAGTGACTTCCTCTGGCCGCTGATCATTCTCGACGACCCCACCCTTTACACCCTGCCCCTGGGCCTGCAGCAGCTGGCCAGCAGCTTCTCCCTCGACTGGCGCCTGGTGGCGGCCGGCTCGGTGGTCTCGATCCTGCCGGTGCTGCTGCTGTTCGTGCTGCTGCAGCGCTACATCCTGCCCAGCGCCAGCGGCGACGCCGTCAAGGGCTGAGGCCCCCCCAGGGGGCTCAGGGGGTGCTCACCGGCGGGGGGCGAAGCACGCCGCCGCCGTCGCCGCGGTCGGCAGGGGCCTGGCCGGGGCGGCCGCCGGGCCCCGCCGAGGGCATCGGTGGGGCGGGGAAGAGATCCGGATCCCGCTGGGGACGCCGCACCGCCCGGCCCTGCAGGTCGGCCAGGGCGGAACGCCACTGGTCCTGCTGCTGCTCGAGGGCCTCCAGCCGCTGGGCCCCGGCCTCCAGGGTCTGGAGGCGCCCCACCATCGCCCGCTGCTGCTCCTCCAGCACGGAGGTGCGATCGAGGGCGCGGCTGTTCTCCAGCCCCTGCAGGCGCTGCTCCAGCTTCATCAGCAGCTGGCCCTGCTCCCGCGTCTTGCCCAGGATCACCAGGAACAGCACGGCGAGCATGGAGCTCAGGCCGATCTGCAGCCAGCTGGTCCAGATCGGCGGCCCGGGGGCCGTGGGCGGGGGGGAACGCCGGGATCCGTCGTCTTCGCGGTCGGTGATCGAGACCATGCGCCCCCTGTCCTGACCCATCCTGCCCTGCGCGGCCCGGGGCGTCAGCCGCCGGCCACAGGAAGGCCGGCGCCGCTGCGGGCGACGGCACCGGCGAGCAGCTCGGCCACGGTGGAGCGGTAGACGGCGCTCGCCTGCTCCGGATCCCGGCCGATGCAGGTCATGCCCAGCTTGCCGAACTCCGAGAGGCAGCCCAGCAGGTGAAACACGCTGCCCTGCAGGCGGGCCGGATCGTAGTGGAGGCCGGCCTCGGCCACGATGTCGATCAGGTCGAGGGGCATCAGGCCCCGCAGGCGGGGGTCGCTGAGGTTGTCGGTGGCGCGGTAGTGCAGCGGCTGGCCGGTGGGGGAAAGGAAGCAGCCGGTGGCGGGGTCGAGGCTGCCGGCGGTGATCGCCCGCAGGGCCATGAAGGGATGGGTGGTGCCCCCCTGGCGCAGGTTGACCTCGATGGCCTGCAGATCCCAGCGCTCGCCGAAGCGGCGGGCGATGAAGTCGACCCCGAAGCGCTCGAGGGCCCCTTCGGCGGCGAGGGCCCGGCCGACGGCCAGGCCGTGCTCCATCAGCACCACCCGGTAGGGCTCGGCGGCCGGAAAACAGCAGCCCAGGTAGGTCTGGCCGCCGGCGCCGCCGAGGATCTGCTCGTGGGTGGAGAGCACCTCCACCGCCCCGCCGGGGTGGATCGTGCCCTGCACGCTGGGGGAACGCAGCGCCTCGCCACCCTCCAGCCAGGCCTCGGCCAGGGCCCCCTGGCCGGCCAGCAGCTCCGTCCAGCCGGCCGCCGGCATCGGCAGGGCCTCCAGGGCCCGCCGGATCCGCCCGAGCCGCTCGCCCCTGGCCAGTCCGGCCAGCGCCAGGGGCGTGAAGTCGAGGCGGGCATTGCCCTCACCGCTGAAGCCCTCGTTCAGCTTGACGACACAGCCGCCCAGCCCGGGGTCGCTCTCCCAAAGGTCGGTCACCGCCTCCGCCAGGTCATCGAGGCCGTGGGCCAGCCCGGTGCCGGGGGGGTGGGGCACGCCGCAGCGGGCGAACAGCTCCCGGCTGCCCGCCTTGGTGCCCCAGTAGCCCAGGGCCGGATCGGTGCCCAGCAGGGGCACCTGCAGGCGCTCGGAGAGGGTCTTCTCCAGCTCGGTCACCATGTAGCAGATGATGAAGCTGCGCCCCGGCCGCAGCCGCTCCCGGATCCGTCCGAGCAGGGCCGGCCGCTCCAGCAGCTTCTGGGTCAGGGGCCGGGCGGAGCCGTCGTCGGTGTCGAACAGGTGCAGCCGGCGGCGGGCATGGGAGGTGGGCACCCCCGGCATCAGCTCGAGCACCGCATCCACCACCAGCTCGGGCAGCAGCTTGCTGGTCACATAGACCACCTGCACGCCTGGGTTGCGCAGCCGCATCAGGGAGAACAGCTGGCGCTCCTCGTAGTGGTGGGCGCCCGTCACCAGGGCCAGCTGGGAGGGGTCCATGGTGAGCGAGGGCACCATCAGCAGGTCGAAATCCGCACCCGCCCCGCCACCGGCGTCGCCATGCTCCCGGCCCCACGGGGCCTGCAGCCCCTGCTGCAGTTCGCGGAAGCTCAGGGCCATGGCCGGATGGGCGGAATGTCGTCATGCTGACCACCACAGCGACCAGCGCCAATGGAGTCGTTCACGGTGAGTGCCCTCGGGTATGGCGCCGCCTCACTCACCACCCTGAGCCTGTTCCCCCAGGCGCTCAAGACCGTGCGCAGCGGCGACACCAGCGCCATCTCGCTGCGGATGTATGGCCTGTTCACGCTGGGGGTGCTGGCCTGGGCCGTCTACGGCCTGCTGCGGGCCGACGGTCCGGTGATCGCCGCCAACCTGATCACGCTGGTCCCTGCCTCGGTGGTGCTGGAACGCAAGCTGCGGGCCCTGCTGGAGGGCCGGGACCGCCGGGGCCCCGGGGGGAGGGGCTGAGGTGGCGGCACCCATGGACAACGGCGCCCTGTTCGTCGCAATCGGAGCGGTGCCGGGGGCCTGGCTGCGCTTCCGGGTGGTCAACCACTTCGAACCGATGCTGCCCCGCAAGCACTGGGGAACGTTCGGGGTGAATCTGATCGCCTGCTTCGCCATCGGCCTGCTGGTGAGCCTGGAGGCCAGCTGCGGGCTGGCGGCGGGCCGCGCCCTGCTGCTGCTGGGCACGGGCTTCCTAGGCAGCTTCAGCACCTTCTCCACCTGGATCGCCGAACTGCACGCGACCCTGCACCAACGCCAGCGCCGCGAGGCCGTCCTGCTCTGCGGCGGTTCGGTGCTGGGGGGCCTGCTGGCCGTCAGCGCCGGCCTGGCCATCGGCGGGAGCTAGGGGAGAACGATGGCGCCATTCCCGAGCGAAAGCCCCCCCAGCCTGCGCCGCGAGGCGCGTGACCTGCTGCTGGTGGCCGCGGGCGCGGTGCCCGGCGCCCTGCTGCGCTGGCGCCTGGAGGACGTCGGCAAGGGCCTGGAGGGGGTGCCCACCGGCCTGATCGAAGCCGACCTGGTGGCCAACCTGCTCGGCACCTTCCTGATCGGTGTGATCGCCGGCCTGCACCCCCCCCGGCCCCGGCTGCTGCTGCTGGGCGGCATCGGCTTCTGCGGCTCGCTCACCACCTTCAGCAGCTGGATGCTGGAGATCAGCCTGGCGCTGCGGCGGGGTCGCCCCGATGAGGCGCTCGCCGTGGTGCTGATCAGCCTGCTGGGGGGCCTGGTGGTGGTGACGCTGGGGCTGGCGGTGGGCCGCCGGCTGGGGCGGTCGCGGCTCAGGCGCTGAAGGCCTTGCGGGGGGGGATGGGGTAGGGAATGCGGCGGTGGCGCATGCGCTTCCAGACCCGCACGAAGGCGCGGATCACCAGCTCCAGCTCCGCCCGGGAGATGCCGCTGCCGTCGAGCTGGCCGTCGTTCTGGCGGGCCTCCACCAGCCGCCTGACCATCGCCCGGGCCTCGGCTTCGGTGGTACCCGGCGGCAGGGAGCGCAGGGCGGCCTCACAGCCGTCGGCCAGCATCAGAATCGCCGTCTCCCGGCTGCGGGGGGCCGGACCGCGGTAGCGGAACTGCTCCTCCCGCACCGAAGGGTCCCGTTCCTTCGCCTGGTGGAGGAAGTAGCCCATCTTCAGCCGGCCCTGGTGCTCGGGGATGAAATCCGCCAGCGGTCGGGGCAGCCGGTAGCGACGGGCCAGCTTCAGCCCCTCGTCGACGTGGGCCTGGAGGATGGCGGCACTGGCGAAGGGATCGTCGAGTTCGTCGTGGGGGTTGGCGCCGTGCTCCTGGTTCTCGATGAACCACTGGGGACCGTGCAGCTTGCCGACATCGTGATAAAGGGCACCGGTGCGGATCAGGTCCACATCCCCCTGGATGGCGCGGGCGCCCTCCTCGGCCAGGCCGCAGATCATCAGGGTGTGCTCGAAGGTGCCCGGCGCCTCCATCGACAGGCGTCGCAGCAGGGGCCGCTCCAGATCGGCCAGCTCCATCAGCCGGGCCCGGGTGAGCAGGCCGAAGAAGCTTTCCACAAGCGGCGCCAGCAGCAGGCCTCCCATCAGCAGGCCCGCCACCAGCAGGGCCTCCTGGAGCAGATCGCTGCTGCTGAAAGGTCCCGGGGAGGCCTCGAGACTGCCCAGGTGGAAGAGCTGGATCAGCAGCCACTGCAGCAGCACGGCGCCGATGGGCAGCAGCAGGGCCAGCTGCAGCAGCTGGGCCCGGTTGCGCTGCCGTCCGGCCAGCACCGCCGCGATCGCGGCCACCAACGCCGCCACCCCCAGCTGGGGGACCAGGAGGCCCTCGACAGGCACCGGCCAGAGCATGGCGGCCACAGCCAGCCAGGCCAGGCCGGCGGCCGTGCCCAGCCCCTGGGAGAGCAGCAGGGTGGGGGGAACCAGCAGGGCCAGGGGGCTGACCTGGCTGCCGAGCCAGAGCTTGCAGCCCTGGACCAGCACCAGCATCGCCAGGGCCAGCAGGGCCTGGCGGGGTTCGAGGCTGGCGCGCCAGCGGCGCATCACCAGCAGCAGCACCCCACAGGCGGCCAAGGCCTCACTGAAACGTCCCAGCCAGGCCAGGGGGCGGGGGCGATGGTTGACCAGATCGAAATGCTCCAGCACGTCGAAGGCCTGGGGGCTGATCGGTTCCCCCTGCCGGGTGATCAGGTCGTTCTGGCGCACCCGGATCGTGGGCAGCCCCTGGCGGGTGAGCAGGTCCTCGATGCGGCGCTGGCTGAGGAAGCTGTCGCCGCGAAGGTTGGTGCGGCCCTGGAGGCTGGCGGCCAGCAGGCGGCTGCCCAGGCTGCGGGCGGGGGGAGAGAGGTCCTGCAGCTGCAGCTCCGCGGCCGTGAGCAGCTGGCCCTCGGACAGGCTGGCCACGACGCCCTGGCTGAGCATGCGCTGCTGGGCCCGGCGCAGGGAGACCTTCCAGCGCATCAGGTCGGGGGGCTTCAGCCCCGTCAGCCAGCGGCGCTCGTCTTCGGTGAGATTGAGGGAATCGGGCCGGGGCTGGTCCTCGGCCACCGTCTGGCGCACCCGCTGCAGCCGCAGCTCCAGCTGCTGCACCAGGGCCTCACTGGCCTGGGGGTCGACCACCTGGATCTGGCTGCGGGGCAGCATCTGGCTGCGGCGCTGCTCCAGGTCGGTGCTGTCGATCACCGTGGCATTGCTCGGGGCGCGGGCCGTGAACGGGGCGGGCATGCCGGGACGCAGGTTGGGCTCCACCAGCCAGGGCCAGCTGGAGAGCAGGGCCACCAGCAGACAGAGCACCAGCACGAGCAGACCGCCCCCGGGGCGCCAGGCCACCAGGGCCTGGCGGGGACGCTCGAGCCGCAGCAAGTGGCGCCACAGTCCCCTGATCCGCCGCAGCCCGAATCTCATCAGTCCACGCTAGCCAACGGTTGAGGGTCCCCCTCCGGGTGGCTTCGGTGCATGCTGGGGTTCGGCAACGCACCCCACCGATGGCCACCCTTCTTGATGGCAGGCGACTGGCGGCGGTGATCGAAGGGCGGCTGAACGCCGTGGTCGCCGATGGGCTGGCGGTGGCGGGACGGCCCCCCGGCCTGGCGGTGCTGCGGGTGGGGGATGACCCCGCCAGCGGCGTCTATGTGGCCAACAAGGAGAAGGCCTGCCGCCGCGTCGGCATCAGCAGCCATGGCGGCCATCTGGCGGCGGACACCCCGGCCGAGGAGGTGCTGGCCCTGATCGCGCGCCTCAACGCCGACCCGACGGTCGACGGCATCCTGCTGCAGCTGCCCCTGCCGCAGGGCCTCGACGAGGGGCCGCTGCTGGCGGCGATCGACCCGGACAAGGACGCCGATGGTCTGCACACCCTCAACCTGGGTCGCCTGCTCAAGGGGGAGCGGGGTCCGCGCAGCTGCACGCCGGCCGGGGTGATGGCCCTGCTGCGCAGTGCCGACGTGCCGATCGCCGGCGCCCAGGCCGTGGTGGTCGGCCGCAGCATCCTGGTGGGCAAGCCGATGGCCCTGATGCTCCAGGCCGCCGATGCCACGGTCACCATGGCCCATTCCCGCACCCATCACCTGGCCGAGGTGACCCGGGAGGCCGAGATCCTTGTGGTGGCGGCCGGTCGCCCGCGGCTGATCGGCGCCCGGCACATCCGACCGGGGGCGGTGGTGGTGGATGTGGGCATCCACCGGCTGGAGGGCAGGCTCTGCGGCGATGTGGACTACGAGGCGGTCGAGCCGCTGGCGGCGGCGATCACGCCGGTGCCCGGTGGGGTGGGGCCGATGACGGTGGCGATGCTGCTGGTGAACACCGTGGTGGCCTGGTGCGAGCGCCACGGGATCGAGCACCCCCTAGGTGATCTGCTCCCCTGAGGACGCCCCCGACAGGCGGAAGGGGATCGGGTCCTTGATGAACGACAGGAAGGCGGCCTGGGGCAGGGGACCGCTGAGCAGGCAGCCCTGGATCTCATCACAGCCGAGGGTGCGGAGCAGGGACAGCTGCTCGGGGGATTCCACCCCTTCGGCGATCGTGCGCATGCCCATCGAGCGGGCCAGGCTGATGATCGCCGACACGATGGCGCGATCGTCTTCGTTGACCACAAGATCACGGATGAACGATCGGTCGATCTTCAGGCGATGGGCACGGATTCGCTTCAGATAGCTCAGGGAGGAATAGCCGGTGCCGAAGTCATCGATGGCCAGGCGGATCCCCTGGGCGTAAAGCTGCTCCATCTGGGCCAGGGCCTTCTCCGGATCCGCGAGCGTCACCGACTCGGTGAGCTCCAACTCCAATCGGCTGGGCGGAAAACCTTCCGCGTGAAGCTGTTCAACCACCATGCTGGCAAGATTTCCATGGTCGAACTGCAGGGCAGAGATATTGACCGAGACGGTCAATGGTGCCGATCCCAGCTCTGTCCAGGAGTGGGCATCCTGGAGGGCACGGCACAGCACCCACTGGCTGATCGGGACGATCAGTCCACATCGTTCGGCCAGGGGAATGAATTCCGCCGGCGATACCGAACCCAGATCGGCATGGGTCCAGCGGATCAGGGCCTCGGCCCCGAAGATCAGGTTGCTGCTGAGTTCCAGCTGGGGTTGGTACGCCAGGCTCAGTTCCCCACGCTGGATGGCCTGGTGCAGGGCGTTGGTGAGCCGCAGGGAGCGGGCGCTGCGTTCCTGAATGCTTGGCGTGAAGAACTGGAGGTCATTGCGGCCCGCCAGCTTGACCTGGTGCAGCGCCGTGGTGGCGTTGCGCATCAACTGCTCCGGGGTGGTGCCATCGTCGGGGAAGTGGGCGATGCCCACCGACGCCGTGAGGAACAGGGGGTCGCCGCCGAGCCCGTAGGGCTGGGCGATCGCCTGCCGCAACCGTTCGGCCACGGACCGGGTGGCGGTGATGTCTGAATCGGGCACCACCGCCACGAATTCGTCGCCACCGGTGTGGGAGAGCGTGTCGGCGTCCCCCAGGATCGGCTTCAGACGCCTGGCCACCTCCAGAAGCACCCGGTTGCCCGTGTCATGGCCGAGGTTGTCGTTGACGAGCTTGAAGTTGTCGAGATTGAGGAACAGCAGGGCCAGGGACCTCTGGGACCGCTTGGCCAGGTCCAGACCGTTCTGGACCCGGTCCTGCAGCAACGTCCGGTTGGCCAGGCCGGTGAGGGGGTCGAAAAAGGCCAGCCGCTCGATCTGTTCCTTGGCGAACCGGCGCTCGGTGATGTCCCGCGTCACCCCGTGGAGCTCCACCCGGCCGGTGCGTTTGTTGCGCACCATCTTGGTGACCGATTCGGTCCAGATCATCGATCCGTCCTTGGCCAGGAGCTCGTGCTCTTCCACCGTGACCATGTCGCCATTGCGCAACCCGGCGTTGAACTCCGCCAGCTGCTGGCTGATCTGGCGCTTCAGATGGTCGGCCACGTCCACCCGCAAGGCCTGCTCGAAAGGCGCGGCCATCACCTCCTCAGCGGTGAACCCCCGCAGCCGCAACACGGAGGGGCTCACATACAGATAGCGAAGGGTCTCGGGATCCAAGGACCAGATCACTTCGTGGGTGGACTCGGTGATCTCCCGGAACTGCTCCTCACTGGCCTTGACCGCGTCCTCGAGGGCCTTGCGGGTGGCCTCGAGGCTGAGCCGGTCGAGGGCGACATCGATGCCGCCGACCAGGTCGAGCAGCAACTGCTGGCTCTTGACATCGAATCGGTCGGTTTCATTGGCATAGATCCCCAGACCGCCGATCACGACGCCGTCGCGATGCAGCGGCAGGAAAGCGGCGGCCCCCCATCCGTAGGGGCGGGCCTGCTCGTGCCAGGGCACGCACGAGGTATCGAGCATGAAATCACTGATCCAGAAGGGGTGGTTGTCCCGCAGGGCGCTCGCGAAGGGGCCCTGCCCCTTCGGGTCTTCCGGATCGAGGCTGATCTCCAATCCATCCAGGTAGGCGCTGTCCTCGCCGAACCAGGCCACCGGTCTGATCCGGCGGCTGGGCGGTTCGATCATCCCAATCCAGGCCAGTCGCATCTCCCCGGAGGTGACCGCCAGGCGGCAGATCTGCCCCAGCATCTCCGAAGCGTCCCGAACTCTGGCCACCACCTTGTTGCAGGCGCTCAAGGTGGCGTAGAGCTGGTTGAGGCGCAGAATCCCTGCTTCGTAGCCTTTGCGCTCGGTGATGTCCCGGCAGAGCATCAGGTAGCGGGGGCCGTCCCGGCTCTCCTGGTCCTTGCGGGCGATCGAGAGCTCGAACCAGTCGGCGCCGCCGGGCTTGGCCATCTCGATCTGCCGGCGGGGGGAGCGGCCATCCACGGACGCGTCCGCCAGCGCCAGCGCTTCCAGCATGGTGGTGGCGGCCGCAGGGGAGAGAACATCCCCCAGATGGGGGCGTAGGCCAGGGTTCTCGGGCAGATGGAACAAGCCCCTTTGGGCACTGTGAATCGCCAGGATCTCCCCGGCCGCCGAGATCTCGATCAGGGGATCGGGAATGGAGTGGATGATGGCGCTCAGGTCCTCGCGGTCCCGGTTCAGTGCCTCCGTGCGGCGCCTCACCTGCCGGCCCAGACTGGCTGCCCAGAGCGCAACCCCACCCCCGCTGGCCAGGATCAGGCCAAGAACGGGGGCGACGTGCGGCCAGCCCCAGCCGAAACCGCTCATGCCGACAATGCCGCCAAACGGCACAGGGGAGCCCGGGGGATCGGCGGCCACACCCTGGAATGTCTCACTTCGAGAACCCGCTGAGGGTGGATAGATGAACCTAGGGAGCTTTCGGGGGTTGGCTCCCAAACGCCGCGCCAATGCATCCCCTTGCAGCGCCGCCGATCCCAAACTGTTGCGCAGACCCGGCACCTGTCACCATCGGCCTGAGAGAATCCGCGCCAACCCTCAGGACCCCATGACCCCGGCGGTGAGCACGGCCTTCGACTTCACTGCCTACCTGGAGGCGGCCCGCTGGCGCGTGGAGGCCGCCCTGGACAGCTCCCTGGGCCCCGAGCGTCCGGAGTCGCTGCGGGAGGCGATGCGCTACTCCCTACTGGCGGGCGGCAAGCGGCTGCGGCCGATCCTCACCCTGGCGGCCTGTGAGCTGGCGGGCGGCGACGCCGACCTGGCCATGCCCACGGCGGTGGCGATGGAGATGATCCACACCATGTCGCTCATCCATGACGACCTGCCCGCCATGGACAACGACGACCTGCGCCGCGGCCGGCCCACCAACCACAAGGTGTACGGCGAGGCCAAGGCCATCCTGGCCGGCGATGCCCTGCTGACCCGCGCCTTCGAGATGGTGGCCCTGCGCAGCCCGGGGGTTCCCCCCGAACGGCTGCTCCAGGTGGTGGGTGAGCTGTCCCTGGCCTCCGGTGCCCCCGGCCTGGTGGGCGGCCAGGTGGTGGACCTGGAGTGCGAGGCCCGCCAGGTGGATCTCGACACCCTCGAATACATCCATCTCCATAAGACCGGCGCCCTGCTGCGGGCCTGCGTGATCTCCGGCGCCCTGGTCGCCGGGGCCTCCGAGGAGCTGCTGACGGCCCTGCGCACCTACGCCCGCGGCATCGGCCTGGCCTTCCAGATCATCGACGACATCCTTGATGTCACCGCCAGCAGCGACGTGCTGGGCAAGACGGCGGGCAAGGACGTGGCCGCCGACAAGACCACCTACCCGAAACTGCTGGGCCTGGAGGAGTCCCGCCGGCGCGCCGATGCCCTGGTGAGCGAAGCCAAGGCGGTCCTGGAGCCCTGGAGCGCCAAGGCCGCCCCCCTGCTGGCCCTGGCCGACTACAT
Source organism: Synechococcus sp. CCAP 1479/9 (assembly GCF_019038535.1). Lineage (NCBI taxonomy): Bacteria > Bacillati > Cyanobacteriota > Cyanophyceae > Synechococcales > Synechococcaceae > Synechococcus > Synechococcus sp. CCAP 1479/9. Next base: position 81,046 of record NZ_JAFKRK010000023.1, read on the forward strand.
CACCAGTCGCGACCGATGAGCGAAGCCATCGGCGCACTCGATGCCCTGGGCGAGCTGCTGGCCAACGGCGTGCTCGCCTGGGGCCTGGCCGCCTGCGGCGTGGCCCAGCTCTCCAAGCTGGTGATCGAGCTGGTGGTCCATCGCCGCTGGCGCCCGGCGGTGCTGGTCGAGACGGGCGGCATGCCGTCGAGCCACTCCTCCCTGATGACGGGCACCGCCGCGGGCCTGGGCTGGGAGCTGGGGTTCGCCGATCCCCTGTTCGCCCTGGCGGCGGTGCTCTGCTTCGTCGTCCTCTACGACGCCAGCGGCGTGCGGCGGGCCGCCGGACTGACGGCCCAGCGGGTGAACGGGCTCCCCGACGGCCTCTGGGACACCCACCCCCAGGACGGCCCGCCGGAGGGGGCGCCGGTGCTGCGCCCCCTGAAGGAGAACCTCGGCCACACCCGCGCGGAGGTGCTGGTCGGCAGCCTGATCGGGCCCCTGGTGGCGCTGCCGGGCCTGGCCCTGCTGGGCTCGCCGCTGCAGATCGCCCAGGGCGCCGGCTGGTTGCCGCTGGGGTGAGCGATCACGCCGGCCTGAGCGACGACCAGCAGCAGGCGGCCGCCGCCTTCGCCGACTGGCTCGGGGCCCCGGCCCACGGGGTGCCGTTCGTGCTGGAGGGCTATGCGGGCACCGGCAAGACCTTCCTGTCGATGCGGTTCCTGGCCCAGGCGGAGCGGGCCGGCCTCTGCTGGACCGTGGTCGCCCCCACCCACAAGGCGGTGGGTGTGCTGCGCCACCACCTCGCCCTGGCGGGCCTGCACCCCACCTGGTACCCCTCCACCATCCACCGCCTGCTGCGGCTCAAACTGAAGCGCCAGGGGGACCGGGAGCGCTGCGAGGAAACGCTCCAGACCGCCGTGGCGCTGGAGAACCTGGGGCTGGTGCTGGTCGATGAGGCCTCCATGGTGGATGGCGGCCTGCTGGAGATCACCCTGCGCTGCGCCCAGGCCTACGGGACCCGGTTGGTGTTCGTGGGGGATCCGGCCCAGCTGCCGCCCGTGGGGGAGGAGCGCAGTCCGGTGTTCGCCCTCGGGCGGGCCCGGCGGGTGGCCCTGACCCACGTGGTGCGTCATGGGGGCCCGGTGCTGCGCCTGGCCGGCGGCCTGCGGGAAGGGGCCCTGCCCTGCCGGCGGCCGCCGCTGCTGGATCCGGTGCGCACCAGCGAGGGCCGGGTGTCGCTGCTGGGGCGGGCCGACTGGCTGGCGGCCGCCCAGGAAGGCCTTCGCCGCAGCGCTGAAGCCGACGATCCCGACCTGGCCCGGATCCTCTGCTACACCAACCGCTCCCTGGAGCGGCTGGTGCCGATCGCCCGGCGTGCCCTGCACGGCGCCATGGCCGACCAGCTACCGGTGCTGCCCGGCGAGGTGCTCATCACCCGCACGGCCGTGATGGCGCCGGCCTGCCGGGAGGGGGACGCCGCCGCCGAGGAGCCGGACCTGCTGCTGGGCAGCAACCGGGAGCTGGTGGTACGGGACGTGCGGCCCGACCGCTGCGATCTGGCCGAGTTCGGCGTCGACGCCTGCCACGGCCCTGGGGTGATCGACACCCTCAACGCCACCGTGGAGTCGGGGGAGGCCCAGCTCAACCTGCGTCTGCTGCCGCCGATCGGCAGCGCCCCGCGGGCCTGCCTGGATGGGGTGCTGGAGCGGCTGCGGCTGCAGGCCAGGGAGGCGGGCCAGAAGGACGGCAAGGCCCTCTGGCGCCGCTTCTTCCTGGTGCGCGATGCCTTCGCCTCCCTCGGACCGGCGGCCGTGCTCACCGTCCATCGCAGCCAGGGCAGCACCTTCGGCGAGGTGTTCATCGACGAGGACGTCTTCTGGCCCCGGGACCTGCCGCTGCGCCAGCGGCTGGTCTACGTGGCGGTCAGCCGGGCCAGCCAGGCGGTGACCCTGATGGCGGGGGCCGCAGAGCCCGGCGAGCGGGAGCGCTGGGACCGCTGGCTGCGGGACACCGCCGGCGCCTGAAGCGCAGGGAGATCGGGGCGTGCGCAAAAGGGGCCGACCCGTTACCCTCATCACGACCGACTCGTGGTGGACGCCTGATTCGTGCTGGAATCCCGTCCCCCGTCCGCGACCCCCGGCATGGCGCTTCCCCAGGCGGGACCGATGACCATGGTCGCCACCACCCCGGCCACGGACGGACAGGCGGGCGGCACCAGAGCCGCCGGCGGATCCGGCGGTGGTGAGCTGCTGACGGATGTGGGGGCCCTGGCGATCGCCGCGGGCCTGGTGGGCGTGGTCGTCCTGGTGCGGCGCTGGCTGATGCTGCGCTCCCGCCAGCCCCTGCCTGGCCTGCCGAAGGAGCGCGTGTTGCCCCTCTCCCGCCACGGCGCCCTGCACGACCCCAAGTATCTGGGACGGATCCTGGAGGCCGAGGAGCCACCGACCGGCCCCTGAGCCTCACCCCGCCCGCAGACCTTCCACCCCCTGCCAGCCGAGGTAGATCGCCAGGCCGAAGCAGATGGCCGCCACGATCAGCTCGGCGTTGTCGAACAGCCAGAGCTTGCCCGCCTGGAGCACCGGCAGCAGCCGCTCCTGTCCCACCAGCACCAGCCCCGCCAGGGGCAGCAGCAGCAGGGTGCCGGAGAACAGGCTGAAGATCGCCGTGGTCAGCACCTCCCGGGGCCGGCTCAGCCCGGCCTCCAGCAGGCTGGCGGCGGTCCTGGCATAGAGGAACAGGTCGTCCGGGCTGGACACCTGCACGGCGGCGCTGAGGCCGAGCAAGAGCGGCAGGGGCAGGGCGCAGAAGCCATCCAGCCGGCGGGTCCAGCCGGGGGGACCGCCCCCCTGGCGGCTGCTCAGCAGACCGTTGAGGCCCAGGGCCAGCAGGCCACCCGCCCCCAGCAGGTCGAGGCCGGTGCGCTGGTCGGTGCCCCGCTCCATCGTGAGCAGCAGACCGTGGCCCACGCTCAGCAGCAGGGCGATGGCCGCCGCGGAGGTGAGCAGCCAGCCGAGCACGAACCAGCTGCCCCGGCGGAGCGGGCTGGGGCCCAGCAGGATGAGCAGCAGCAGGCCGATGTGCAGCGGACTGAAGCTGATCGCCAGGCCGAATCCGAACAGTTCACTCCAGAGGCTGGGGGTCGGCATCCATGGGAGTCGTGACGCCCCATTGTCCGGTGCTGCGGGTGTTCAGGTGCGGATCTCGAACCAGTCGGTGCCCGCCACGGCCACCTGACCGCTGGTGACCCCGGTGACGTGGGCGCCCTGGGGACCCTTCTCGCACCAGAGACGCAGTTCCACCAGCCGGTCGGCCAACCCCTCGGCCTCCACCTCCACCGACCCGTCAGGACGGTTGCGGACCCAGCCGCTGAGGCCGAGGTCGATGGCCTTCTGGCGGCAGCCCAGGCGGTATCCCACCCCCTGCACCTGACCGCGGACGCTCATGCGCCAGCGCTCATGGGTGGTGGCGGCCACCCGGAGACTGGGTTGCAGGAAACGGCGTTCCTCGGCAGCGGCACGGCGCTGGCGGCGGATCTGGCCAGTCTCGAGGGAATCGCCGGGCATCCAGCCCAATGGAGGTGCAGCCAGGTGGCGTGAACGGTCGGCGCGCTCCATCCTTCGATCCTCCCGGGTGATCCCCATCCTTCAAGTTGCCACAGGCTCTGGGCCTCTGCCAACACCTCGCCGTCGGACGGCTGGGGCAGCAGCTGCCAGCGGTGGAACTCATGGCCGCAGAGGGATTCACCGCGGCGCACCAGCAGTCCGTCGGCCCCCGGCACGGCCTGGCGGTAGCCGAGGCTGAGGGGGCCCCGGCGGGCGCGGAAGGGGAGCAGGCCGGCCATGGGGTGGGGCAGGCCGTCCGGGTCCTCCAGCTCCCGGCCCAGCAGCAGCAGCCCGCCGCATTCAGCCACGATCGGCAGGCCGGCCCGGGCGGCGGCCCGGAGGGATCCGAGGCTGCGGCGGCTGGCCGCCAGCCGGGCGGCATGGAGTTCGGGGTAGCCGCCGGGCAGCAGCACCGCCCGGCAGTCCGGGGGGAGGGGATCGTCGGCCAGGGGGCTCCAGGGCAAGGGGCTGAGCCCGCAGGCCTGGAGCAGCTCCTGGGCTTCCGGGTAGCGGAAGTGGAAGGCCGCATCGCTGGCGATCGCCACCGGCAGGGGTGTCCGGGCCCCGGCGGGGGCGGAGACGTGGGCATGGGGGGGGGCCGGCTCCGGCGGGACCTGGTCGAGGCACCAGCGGATCGGATCGCGCCGTTCCGGCGCCGGCGGCGGGGGTGCCAGCAGCGGCCACAGCCGCGCCAGGTCGAGGTGCTCCTCGGCCAGGGCGGCCCAGATCCGCTGACGTTCGCCCAGATCGCCCAGCTCCCCCGGGGTGAGCAGGCCCAGGTGGCGGGAGGGCAGCTCCAGGCTGGGATGGCTGGGCAGCACCCCCAGCAGGGGCACCTCGATGGCGGCCAGGGCCTCGGCCAGCAGCAGCCGGTGCCGTTCGCTGCCGACCCGGTTCAGCACCACCCCGGCCAGGCTCACCCGGGGCGGGCCGTGGTCCCGGAAGCCGCGCACCAGGGCCGCCAGGCTGCCGGCCTGGCGCGACGCCTCCACCACCAGCACCACCGGCAGCCCCAGCAGGGCCGCCACCGCGGCGGAACTGCCCTCACTGCCGGAGCCGCGGCCGTCGAACAGGCCCATGACCCCCTCCACCAGCACCCGTCCGGCGCGGCCGCCGTGCCAGCGGTAGCTGCGCCGCACCCATTCCTCGCCACAGAGCAGGGGGTCGAGGTTGCGGCAGGGGCGGCCCGCCACTGCCCCCAGCAGCTGGGGGTCGAGGTAGTCGGGCCCCACCTTGAAGGGCTGGATGGTCTCCCCCCGCGCCCGGGCCACGGCCGCCAGGCTGAGGCTCAGCAGGGTCTTGCCGCTGCCGCTGCAGGGGGCCGCGATCAGGCAGCTCATGCGGTCGGCGGCATCGGCCGCTCCGGCGGAAGGTGCCTCAGCCTGGCAGCAGGCTCGCCGCCAGCGGAGCGGCCGCCGCCAGCAGCGGTGAGGTGGAATCGTGGCCCCCCGAGAGCAGGCGGGCCATCTCCATCTCCTCGCTCTCCTCGGGCAGGGGCACCACCCCCTCCGCCAGCTCCATGCTGGCCATGCCGCCGGACTCCAGGCGCATGCAGCCGCCGGACTCCGAGCAGAGAATCACGCACAGGGGGGGCCGCTGCTGCGGTTCGCAGATCAGCCGCATGCCGACAATGGCGCCGGGGTGGGTCTTGGGAACGCCCATGGGCACGGGCATCAGGGTGAACTGGACCGCCACCCCGTCGGTGCGCTCGAACTCCGCCGTGATCCCCGGGCCGGGACCGTCCACCTCCACCGTGTAGCTGGTGATCAGGTGCCAGCCGAGGCGGTCGGCGATCCAGGCAGCCAGCAGCAGCCCCTTCACCGGGTGGTCGCCCTCCACGTCGATGTCGAGCTGCACCACGTGACCGAGGGCATCGCGGCGGGACGGGGGATCGAACACCATGGCCAGGGATTCGCGCCAGGTGCGCAGCCGCAGCCAGTTGAGATCGTTGACGGCCTGGCCGGCGCTGATCCGGGCCAGCATCAGATCGAGGCAGCGGCGCGGCTCACCGAGGGAGCTGTCGATCACCAGCCGCCGGGGCAGCGGCGCCAGGGCCTCAAGCATCTCGGAGGGCTCATCCAGGCTGCTGTTCCACCACACCCAGCAGGGCAGGGAGTCGTCCACCAGGGAGACGATCAGATCGAGGCTCTGCTTGAGGGCGCCCATGCCGCCGCGCAGCACAACCACGTCGCCGCAGGCGGCGCCGGCGCCGCCCTCCTCCGGCAGCGGGCAGTAGGCCGCCACCAGGGTCTCGAGCGGGTGGCCCGGGTCGAGGGTGGGGGCCAGGGTGATCAGGCGCCGCGGCATGTGGGCGCTGATGGCGCTCTCGACGAACTGGCCGCGCAGGTCCTCGGGCCGGTGGTTCCCTTCCTTCTGGCCGATGGCCCAGGCCAGGCGGGGATCCATGGGTGCCGTGCTGTACGGCAAACCGGTCTCGGGCACGGCCTGGCGGGCCGCCTCCAGCAACTCGGCGCGCAGCAGGCCGGTGATCGGCCCGTCGACCCGGCCGATGCGCACCATCTGCTGCTCCAGCCAGGAGGGCTCCCACACCACCAGGGTGAAGGTGGCGGCCCCGGTGGAGCCCTCCAGGTCATGGGTCCAGAGGCGGTGCAGGTAGGGGTTGACCTCCTCGGGCGGCAGATCGAGGGGAGCCTGGAGGGTGAGCTGGGGAGCCATGGGCGCGGAAGGGGGCGGGGATCGCTGGGCTGCGGAAGGGGAAAGGGGCGCGGGGGTCCTGGAGCCGGGCGTCAGGGACGCCGCCAGATCAGGCCGTCCCTGGCCAGGAGGCCATCGGCGGCGGCGGGACCCCAGGTGCGGGCCTCGTAGGGCTGGACCGGCAGCTGCCAGGGAGATTCCTCGATCAGGGCCAGCAGCGGGGTGTACAGCCGCCAGGCCGCCTCCACCTCGTCGCTGCGGGTGAACAGGGTGGGATCCCCCAGCATGGCGTCGGCGAGCAGCCGCACGTAGCCCTCGTCGGAGGGCTCGCCGAAGGATTCGTCGTAGCTGAAGGCCATGTCGACCGGCCGGCTGCGCATGCCGGAACCGGGGGCCTTGACCTCGAACTTGAACTCGGCGCCCTCGTCGGGCTGGATGCGCAGGATCAGCTGGTTGGGGGTGGGGGCGCCACCGGCGGCATCGAACAGGTGCACCGGGGCCTCACGGAAGGTGAGCACCACCTCGCTGAGGCGTTTCGGCAGTCGCTTGCCGGTGCGCAGGTAGAAGGGCACCCCCTGCCAGCGCCAGTTGTTGATGGCCACCTTCATGGCCACATAGGTTTCCGTGGTGCTGTTGGCGTTGACCCCGGGCTCCTGCCGGTAGCCGGGCAGGGGCCTGGCCATGCTGCCGCCGGCGGCGTACTGGCCCCGCACGCAGCATTTCCAGGGCTCCTCCTCGTTGGCCAGGCTGGCCGACTGCAGCACCTTGGCCTTCTCGTTGCGGATGGCCTCCGGATCGAAGCGGCCGGGGGCCTCCATGGCGGTGAGGGCCAGGATCTGGGTGAGGTGGTTCTGCACCATGTCCCGCAGGGCGCCGGACGACTCGTAGTAGCCGGCCCGCTCCTCCACCCCCACGGTTTCGGCGGCGGTGATCTGGACGCTGGAGATGTAGTTGCGGTTCCAGATCGGCTCGAAGATCGTGTTGGCGAAGCGCAGCACCAGGATGTTCTGGACCGTTTCCTTGCCCAGGTAATGGTCGATGCGGAACACCTGGCTTTCCTTCGCGCAGCCCTGCACCACCTTGTTGAGGGCCTGGGCGCTGGCGTAATCGCGGCCGAAGGGCTTCTCGATCACCACCCGGCTGCGCTCGGCATCGGCCAGCAGACCGGCACCGGCCAGGGCGCGGCAGCCACTGCCGTAGAACTCCGGCGAGACCGAGAGGTAGAAGGTGCGGTTGCCCCGGGTGGCCCGCAACCGGTCGATGCTCTCCAGCCGCTGGCCGAGGCGCACCAGGTGGTCGGGCTGCTGCAGGTCGACCGGCTCGTAGAAGAGGCCCTGGGCGAACTGCTCCCAGGCGGTGCGATGGGAGGCGATCTCATCGGCCAGGGCGGCCCCCATCTTTTCGCGGAACTCCTCATCGCTCCAGGGCCTTCGGGCGCAGCCGAGCACGGCGAATTCGCTCGGAAGCCGTCGCTGGCGGAACAGCTCGAACAGCGCCGGGATCAGCTTGCGGTGGGTGAGGTCACCGCTGGCCCCGAAGATGACGATGCACTGGGGCGAGATCACCCGCTCCTGGCGCAGACCAACCCGCAGGGGGTTGGTGAGGATGGCGGTCATGGGGAGGGCGTCCGGTCATCCCTGGTTTAACGGCGGCGCAGGCATCCCGCTGCATCGCTGCGACAGGGAGCCTGCCGGTGTGAGCATTCTCGGATCGTCAGCCATGAAAAAGGCCCGCCGGAAGCGGGCCTTGCAACGGGGGCGGTGTGCCCCGGGGTGCGATCGGCTCAGTAGGTCTCGACGTGCCAGCGGTCGGCCTTCTTGAGCTGGGGCCGCAGCTCGCTCCACTCGAGGCCCTTGGCGGCGGCGGCGGCGGTCATGGCCTCGTCGATGCCGGGTTCCATGCCGCGCAGACCGCACATGTAGACATGGGTCTTGGGATCCTCGATCAGGGAGAAGATCTCGTCAGCGTGCTCGGTGACGCGGTCCTGGATGTACATCCGGCCGCCACTGGGGTTCTGCTGCTCGCGGCTGATCGCCTTGGTGTAGCGGAAGTTCTCGGGGAACTCGGCCAGGTAGCGCTGGAAGTCGTCCTCGTAGAGGAGGTTGGGCGTCTTGGGGACCCCCATGATCAGCCAGGCCTTGCCGCGGAACTGGTACTCGGGGTTCTTGGCGCGCTCGGAGGGCTCGAACATGCGGCGCAGGTAGGCCCGCATCGGAGCGATGCCGGTGCCGGTGGCCAGCATGATGATGTTGGCGTCCTCATCGGGGGGCAGGAGCATCTCCTTGCCCACGGGGCCGGTGATCTTCACCTTGGCGCCCGGCTCGATGTCGCAGAGGAAGGTGGAGCAGACACCGTTGATGGTGGCGCCGTCCTTCTCGTACTGGAGCTGGCGGACGCAGAGGGAGACGGTGCCGCCCTCGCAGTTGTCGCCGTGGCGGGTGCTGGCGATCGAATACAGACGCAGCTTGTGGGGCTTGCCGTTGGCGTCCTCGCCATCGGGAATGATGCCGATGCTCTGGCCTTCGATGTAGTGGAGGTTGCCTTCCGAGAGGTCGAAGGTGATGTGGTTCACCCGGCCGATGGCCCCCTCGGCCAGGAGGCTGTAGTTGCCGGTGACCGTGCCGATGAAGGGATCCTTCGGCTTGTAGAGGTTGACCGGGACGTCGGCGTGGCTCACGGGGGCTTTCTTGGCGGGGGTGGGGGTGGCGGCCGGGGCGTCGGAAACCGCAGCGTCAGAGGGGGCCGGAGCGGAGCCGGCGGGGACCTCCTCGGCGTTGACGGCCAGGATGCGACCGCCCTGCTGGGCGATGGTCTGCATCAGCCGCTGCAGCTGGGGGAAGGGCACGGTGATCCGGCGCTCGGCCCGCCGCTGCAGGCCGACGCCGAAGCCTTCGACCACAACCGTGAACATGCGGCCGTCGGACTGGGTGGCCTTGCCGGTGGAAACACGCATGCGGGCGTCGGAGCCGAAAATCGGCCCGATCATAGAGAACTCGCCCCACGCCCCTTCGGTGCGGATTCGTTGACCGGATTCCGGAGACACCGGTTAGTTTGTGTTCCGTCGCACCAATCCCGGTGCCGACCGCTGCCACCCTCACGCAAGCCCCGAGCGAGCTCCGATCCGTCTTGGCACAGCTTCTGGCGTCGTTTCCCCGCCCCGTGCACCTCCCTTCCACTGAGGCCATGGTCGCCAGCGAGGCCAGTTGCGCCCTCGACACGATCCAGCAGGAGATGGAGCGTCTCCCCCAGGGCACCCGGCGCCTGGCGGTGCAGCTGCGCCTCGATCTCCCCCCCGAGTGGATCTGGTCGGTTCTCACCGACTACGACCATCTCGATCGCTTCATTCCCAATCTCGCCAGCTCCCGCCAGCTCTGGCGCCGCGGCAACCTGGTGGCCCTGGAGCAGGTCGGCACCCAGCAGTTCTGCGGCCTGCGCTTCAGTGCCCGCGTCCAGCTGGAGCTCAGCGAGGAGCCGGAGCAGGGTCGCCTGGCCTTCCGCATGCTGGAGGGCGATTTCCGCTGCTTCCAGGGCGTCTGGCAGGTGGGCGCCGACGACACCAGCACCTGGCTGCTGTACGACCTCACCGTGCAGGGCAAGCCGGGCATGCCGATCGGCCTGATCGAGCAGCGGCTGAAGGAGGATCTGGCCAGCAACCTGCGGGGCGTGCAGCGGGAAGCCCAGCGCCGGGCCCAGCAGGTCTGAAGGCCTTCGCCAACCGGCCCACCTGCCAACGGCATGGCATGGGAGCTGCTGACCAGCACCTCTGAAAAAATGGCGCGGGTCAGGACGAAACCGCCCCGAGCCCGGAACCGATGCATACCCCCAAGGGGATTCGAACCCCTGTCGCCTCCGTGAAAGGGAGGTGTCCTAGGCCTCTAGACGATGGGGGCGAGGCCACAGACGGCTTGGCGCCGATCTGATGTGCTGGACGCTACGGGCCGGAGGGACCCTTCGTCAAGGAAGGTCCTCGGCCGTGGGCCGGCCGGCGGCGGAACGGTCCGGTTCCGGGGAGCTCTGGCCGGTCCAGACCGGCACGGTGAAGTTGAAGCAGGCGCCCTCGCCGGGTTCGGACACCACCCAGATGCGGCCGCCGTGGACCTCGGCGATGCGGCGGCACACCGACAGGCCCACGCCGAAGCCGGAGGTGGTGCCCGAGGTCTGGGGCAGCCGCACCCGGTCCTGGAAGATGCGGTGCTGCTCCTCGCGGGGAATGCCCGGCCCGCTGTCGCAGATGCTCACCTGCACCCACTGGCTGGTGCGGTGCATGAGGCTCAGGCTCACCTTGCCCCCGTCGGGGGTGAACTTGAGGGCGTTCTCCAGCAGGTTGAGGAACACCTGGCGCATGCGCCGCTGGTCGGCGTGGACATCGGGCAGGTCGGCGGGGATGTCGGTGACCAGCTGCAGGCCCCGACCCACCCAGAGCTTCTCCAGCTCCAGGATGGCCTCGGCCGCCACCTGGCTGAGATCCAGGCGCTGGGGGTTGAACAGGGCCTCCCAGCGGGTGGTGCCCACCTCCAGCAGGTCCCTGGAGAGGGCCTCGATGTCGTCGAGGCGGCGGTTGAGCACGTCGCGGAAACGGCTCTCGTCGATCTGGCCCAGGGCATGGCTCTGCAGGGCCAGCTTGGCAGCGGTGAGGGGGGTGCGCAGCTCGTGGGCGACCATGCGCAGCAGCCGTTCCTGGACGCCCAGCCGCTCGATCAGGGTTTCGTTTTCCTGACGCAGCACCAGCAGCTGGTCCTCGAGCTGCACCTCCCTCTGGCTGCGGCTGCCATCCATCTCCGCCGGCCGCAGGCTCAGCCCCAGGGTGGTGACCACCTCCATCTGCTGCCAGCGGGGCAGCCAGATGCGCAGCTGCTGGGCCAGGGTGTTGCCGGCGAAGACCTGCTTGGGCAGGGGATCGAGCTTGATCAGGGCCGGGGTGGCCACCAGGCGGTGCAGTTCGAGCAGCTCGGGATGGTCGGCCGGATCGGCCACCTGGAGGGACACCTTGCAGGTGCAGTCCTCCGATTGCAGGAAGGCCAGCAGGGCCCGCAGGTCGGCGGAGGCCATGTGATGGCGGGCCGCCACCAGCAGCAGCTTGAGCGGTTTCTGGGCCTCACCGGTGGCGGTGCCGGCCTCCGCCACCGCCGCCGGCGACGAGGAGGGCGGCGAGGTGGGCGGGAAATCGGGCTCCCCCAGGACCGGCAAAGGCAGGCATGCGGCAATGCACCCAACCTTATGGGGTTTTGGGCAGAACCCGGAAACGTCGCTAGGACTTCAGAGATCGCGTCCGTGTGCCTGGGTGGGCCCGCCATGACCACACCGACCCAGCCCGGTCTCTCCAGGGTTCCCCCCGTGCAGAGCCGCATCCGCCTCGACAGCAGCCTGCGGCGCTGGTTCGCCCGCAACCTGGGGCTCTGGCGCTCCCGCCGCACCTACTTCTTCACCGAGGACGACGAGGTGCTGCGGGTGGACATGAACCTGCGCATCGAGGTCCACAGCGAACTGGTGGACGGGGATGAGGGCTACCGGTTCACCTGGTGGGCGGAGGGGCACCAGCCGTTCTTCGACACCAAGCCCGACTACCGGGCCGAGGGCACCATGGAGGCCTGGCTATGCGGTCACCAGCTGCGGCGCAGCTGCGGCTACCTGGCGGGGGCCCCCACGGTCAGCCAGATCCGCCAGATCGATGAGCACACCATGGCGTTCCAGTCCCACTACGACGACTGGGACGTGCTCGAACAGATCCGCCTGGTGGACCAGGACCGCTATCGCTCCCGCTCGATCCACACCTGGCGCCACGGCAGCCTCGAGCTGGTGGAGCTCCACCACGAGATCCGGCTGGAGGCGGCGGGAGAACCGATCGGTTAATCGCTGTCAGGGCCGGGGCCCCGCCGGCTGGGCCGCCTCGCGGAGCGGTCTCTGCGGCGGGTGTGGCGGCTGCTGCGATGCAGCACGATGGGGGTTCACGGATCCCTACCCCTTGTCTCACCTGCTCCGCCGCTCCCGGCCGCTGCTGGCCCCCCTGGTCGCCATGCCGTTGCTGCTGGCACCTCTGGCGGCGCACGCCGCCCCCGCCACCCCCGCCGAGATGGGGCTCTACACCCGCATCGGCGCCGTCAACGTCTGCATCTCCCGCGCCGCCGGCATCGACTTCGAGAAATCGGTGGGCATCGCCGGCGAAACCATCGCCCAGCTGATCCTCGGCCAGCACAAGGGCGAGATCCAGCAGGTGGGCACCAAGGCCCTCACCATCGAGGAGCTGCGCCGCGGCGCCATCAACTCGGCCGTCCTCGGCGCCGCCGAGATCTGCCCCAAGGAGGTGCCGGCCGACGTGATGAAGAAGGTTCAGGACGCCATCAAGCAGCAGGGCGCCGCCAAGCCAGCGACCCCGGCGGCCCCCAAGTAAGCCCCTGATGGCCGTCGTCCACCTCGCCGACTACCGTCCGGCGCCGTACCTGCTGGAGCGCACCGACCTGACGGTGCGCCTGTTCGCCGACCATGCCCTGGTGGAGGCGCGGCTGGCGTTCCTGCCCAGGCCCGGCGCGGCGGTGGAGCCCCTGGAGCTCCGCGGGGTGGATCTGGAGCTGAGGGCCCTGGCGATCGATGGCGTGCCCTTGGACGCCGGGGCCTTCACGATCGAGGACGGCCGGCTGCTGGTGCTGGAACCGCCCCGGCGGCCGTTCGTGCTCACCAGCACGGTGTGGCTTGATCCGCGGGCCAACACCAGCCTCGAGGGGCTCTACGTGAGCGGCGGGATGGTCACCACCCAGTGCGAGGCGGAGGGCTTCCGCCGCATCACCTATCACCCGGATCGTCCCGACCTGCTGAGCCGCTTCCGGGTCCGGATCGAGGCCGACCGGGACAGCTGCCCGGTGCTGCTCTCCAACGGCAACGGCATCGAGGCCGGCGACCTGCCCCCCGGGCCAGGCGGAGAAGCCCGTCACTACGCCGTCTGGGACGATCCCTTCCCCAAGCCCTCCTACCTGTTCGCCCTGGTGGCGGGCCGGCTGGAGGAGGTGCGCGACACCTTCGTCACCGCCGATGGCCGCACCGTGCAGCTGCGCCTGCACGTGGAGCCGGGCGATGCCCCCTTCACCGCCCACGCCATGGCCTCCCTGAAGCGGGCGATGGAGTGGGACGAGCGCGTCTATGGGCTGGCGTACGACCTCGACGAGTACAACATCGTCGCCGTGCGCCACTTCAACATGGGCGCGATGGAGAACAAGAGCCTCAACATCTTCAACTCCAAGCTGGTGCTCGCCGATGCCGCCACGGCCACCGATGGCGAGCTGGAGCGCATCGAGAGTGTGATCGCCCATGAGTACTTCCACAACTGGACGGGCAACCGCATCACCTGCCGCGACTGGTTCCAGCTGTCGCTGAAGGAGGGGCTCACCGTCTTCCGGGACCAGAGCTTCTCGGCCGATCTGCATGGCCATGCGCTCAACCGGATCGAGAACGTAGCAATGCTGCGCAACACCCAGTTCCGGGAGGATGCGGGTCCGACGGCCCATCCGGTGCAGCCGGATCAGTATCAGGCTATCGACAACTTCTACACCACCACGATCTACGAAAAGGGATCGGAGGTGATCCGGGTGCTGCACACCCTGCTTGGGGAAGAAACCTTCCAGCGGGGCATGGCGCTGTACGTGGAACGACACGACGGCACCGCCGCCACCTGCGAGGACTTCGTGCAGGCGATGCAGGATGCCGCTGGTGAGGTGGCCGACAGCTGCCGCCTGCCGCCCTTCGATTTCGTGCAGTTCCGCCGCTGGTATCACCAGGCGGGCACGCCGGTGCTGCAGGTGCGGCGCCGCTGGAACAAGGCCGCCGGGACCCTGGAGCTGTTCGTGCGCCAGTCCACCCCCGCCACCCCGGGCCAGCCCCAAAAGCAGCCCCTGGTGATCCCCCTGGCCGTGGGCCTGGTGGGCCAGGCGGGCCAGCCCCTGCCGATGCGACTGGTGGCCGAGGATCCCGACCACGGCGCCGCCCCGCTGCTGCCGCGTCGCTGGGGCGCGGGCACCCGGCTGCTGCTGATCGATCAGCAGGAGCAGGTGTTCCGCTTCGAGGGGCTGCCGGCCCAGTCGCCGCCGCCGGCCCTCTCCCTGCTGCGCCAGTTCTCGGCTCCGGTGAAGGTGGCCCTGGGGCGACCCTCCAGCGAGCTGGTGCACCTGCTGGCCGCCGACAGCGACCCTTTCGCCCGCTGGGACGCGGGCCAGGTGTTGCTGCGCCGTGCCCTGCTGCGCCGGGCCGCCGGCCGGGTGGATGGGGTACTGGAGGACGCCCTGATCGACGCCTTCGGACGGATCCTGGCCGATCCCTCCCTTTCGGAGACCAGCCGCAGCGTGCTGCTGGCACTTCCGGGGCTGGCCGAACTGGAGGATGGGGCGCCGGAGCCCGATCCACCGGCCCTGTTCGCCGCCCTGCAGGCCCTGCGCCGCCGCTTCGGCGAGGCCCTGGCCGACCCCCTGGAGCAGGCCCTGGAGCGGGTCAGCGCGCAGTGGGGGCTGGTGTGGCCGGAGGGGGTGGGCGACCGGATGCTGACGGGCTCGATCTGGAGCTGGCGGGTTGCCGCGGGTGATGCGGCGGCGATCGCGGCGGCCCGCGCGGCGGTGGACGGCCCCTCGATGACCCTGGCCCGGGCCGGCCTGCGGGCGCTGCAGGACCACCCGATCCCGGCCCGCCAGGAGGCGGTGGACGCCTTCTACGCCCGCTGGGAGGACAAACCCGTGATCCTCGATTCCTGGTTCGCCCTGGAGGCCGCCGCCCCCTTCGCCGACGGCCTGGAGCGGGTGCAGCGGCTGCTCGACCACCCGCGCTTCGATCCGGCGGCGCCCAATGCGGTGCGGGCGGTGCTGGGGGGGCTGGCGGGCAATCCGCCGGTGTTCCATGCCGCCGACGGCAGCGGCTACCGCTTCATGGCCGACCAGATCGTCGCCCTCGACCAGCGCAATCCGATCACGGCCTCGCGCATGGCCAAGGTGTTCAGCCGCTGGCAGAGCTACGGCCCCGGACGGCGGGAACGGATGCGGGAAGCCCTCGAGGGGCTGGCGGCAGCCGAGCTCTCCACCAACACCCGCGAGGTGGTGGGCCAGTGCCTCGGTACGCCCAGCGGGGACGCCTAGCGGCCGCCGAACACCTCGCGGTTGAGCCGGCGGAAGGCGGCCTGGCGGGCGGCGGCCCCCTCCGGACCGGCGTACTGGCCCCAGAGGCCCTCCCAGTAGAAAAAGATCACGCCGTGGCCGCGGGCGGCGGAGAGGCGCACCTTCTGCTCGAGGGTGGCCATGTCGGGGGTGCGGCCGCCGAAACCGGAAAGGATGCCGATCTCCACCGGCATGCCCCAGCGGCGGGCCTTGACCAGCGCCGGCTGGTCGAGGTCGCGGGCGAAGCCCTTCACCGAATAGGCGTAGTTCTGGACGATCAGGTCGTCGACCAACTCGCCCAGGGCCCAGAGCTCCCAGTCCTGCAGCCAGTGGTTGTAGGCGAAGCGGAAGGGGCCCGGCGACAGGCTGATCACGGTGCGCCGCGGACCGCCCACCTCCTGCATCGTGGCCCGCAGTTCCCGCAGCAGGGCGGTGAGCTGCTGGCGGCGCCACTTCATCCAGTAGCGGTCGTTGAAGTTGGCGGGAGGCTCCCGGCCGGTGTCCGCCAGGTAGAGGGCGCGGGTGTAGGGGTCGTAGCCCAGCTCCACCGGCCAGGCGAAGTGGTCGTCGAGCTGGATGCCGTCGACGCCGCAACGCTGCACGATCTCCTTGATCAGGCCGATGAAGCGGGCCCGCACCCCCGGGTGGGCCGGGTTCAGCCACACCCGCAGGTCCTTGAGCGGGGAGGTTTTCAGATTGGCGCCGTGCATGGCGTAGAGGGCACTGCCGTCGGCGCGGCGCAGCACCCACTCCGGATTCTTCTGGACGACCTCGGCATCGCCGGGCTCCATCAGGCCGTACTCGAACCAGGGGATCACCTGCATGCCGCGGCGATGGGCGGCCTTGGTGAAGCGGCAGATGGGGTCGAGACCTGGGTTGGAGCGGGCCAGGGCCGGCTCCATGGGCGCCCAGCGACTGCGGTGGAAGGTGGCGCCCCGGCTCCAGACGTTGGGGTAGAGGGTGTTGAAGCCGGCCGCGTCGAGCTGGGCCACGGCCGTCTCGATGCGGGCGGCGTCGTAGTAGAGGGGGCTGGGGCTGTTGGTGAGCCAGACCCCGACGCGGCGCTCGAACCCCTTCGGGAGGCGGCCCTCGGCCACGGCGGGGCGGGGGGCACCCACGGTGAGGGCGAGCAGGGCCGTCACCAGCACGGTGAGCGGCACCGGCAGGTGGCGCTTGAGATGGGCAAAACGCTTCAGGGGCACCCGACGGGCCGGTGCAGCGGGAGCCTCCATGGCGGGGTCGCTCAGCGGAACATGGAGCTGACCGAGCTCTCCTGGTGAATGCGCCAGATCGCCTCGCCGAGCATGTTGGCCACCGAGAGCACCCGCAACTGGGGGAAGTGGAGATCCGGGCCCAGGGGGATGCTGTTGGTGACCACCACCTCCTCGAACAGGCCCGGCTCGGAGAGGCGCTCGATGGCCGGGGGGGAGAAGACGGCATGGGTGGCGCAGGCCAGCACCCGGGCCGCGCCGCGGGCCCGCAGCAGCCGGGCCCCCTGGCAGATGGTGCCGCCGGTGTCGATCATGTCGTCGATCAGGATCGCCGTCTTGCCGGCCACATCGCCGATCACGGTGAGGCTCTCGGCCACGTTGTGGCCCGAGCGGCGCTTGTCGATGATCGCCAGGGGGGCGTCCTTCATCTGCTTGGCGAAGGCCCGGGCCCGGGCCACGCCGCCCACGTCGGGGGAGACCACCACCACCTCGCCCAGGTCGCGGGTGGCGAGGTAGTCGACCAGCACGGGGGATCCGTAGATGTGGTCGCAGGGGATGTCGAAGTAGCCCTGGATCTGGGAGGAGTGCAGGTCCATGGCCAGCACCCGCTCGACGCCGGATTTGACCAGCAGGTTGGCCACCAACTTGGCGGTGATCGATTCGCGGCCGGCGGTCTTGCGGTCGGCGCGGGCATAGCCGTAATAGGGGATGACCGCCGTGATCTGGCGCGCCGAGGCCCGCCGGCAGGCATCCACCATGATCATCAGCTCCATCAGGTGATCGTTCACCGGAGCGCAGGTGGGCTGGATCAGGAAGACGTCGCAGCCGCGGATCGACTCCTGGATCTGGATGTAGACCTCGCCGTCGGCGAAGCGCTTGATCACCCGCGGGCCGTCGGGAACGCCGAGATAGGCGCCGATCTCACGGGCCAGATCGGGGTTGGCGTTGCCGCAGAACAACCGCAACCGGCGAGGGTCGTGGCTGGTGAGGGGCGGCTGCCCGCTCTGCTCCACCCGTTCAGCGGTCGAGAAAGTGGACAAGGGCGCAGGCGGCGATGCTTCGCAGCACGATGGTAGAAGCGAGCCGGCCCGGACAGTGCAAACAACCATGTCGGTTTCAGGGTTCGACGCAGTGCCGAAAGGCGGGCTGCTGTTGGTGGGCCTGGGGCGCCGCCATGAGTTGGAGGGCCTGGCGGCGGTGGCGGCGCGGCTGGCCGCCGCCGAGGGTGTGGCCCTGCGGGAGCTTGCCGGCGCCGGCGATCCCGATGCCGGCCTGGCGGCCCTGGGCGCGGATGCGACGGGGGCGGCGGCGGGCCCGTGGCTGGCCGCCCTGCCGCTCGATCCCGGCCTGCCCCTGGAGCGGGGCGGCAGCTGGGCCGAGGCCCTCGGGGCCTGGCGCCAGCCCTGCCTGCTGGTGCTGCGGGGCGAGCAGATGGACACGGGGCTGCCGGCGGCCGGCGCCGCCCTGCTGGAGCGCTGGCGGGTGCCCCTGGCCGGCCTGGTGCAGGTGGGCGGCGACTGGGAGCCTGCGCTGCGCCGCCGCGACGGTCTGCCCTGGCTGGGCTGGCTGCCGGACACCGACGAAGAGCGCGGCGAGGCGGCCGAGGAGGCCGGGGCTGCGATGGCGGCGCTGCGGCAGGTGCTGCGGGGCCGCTGGCGGGTGCTGCAGGCGGCCTAGCGGGGTGCTGCGGCGGACGCAGCCTGGCCGATGGACCTCACTCGCCGCGTTCCTCCCCGCCGTTCTCGCCCTCTTCGGCTTCACCGCCGGAGCCGCCCGCCGCTGGGGTACCCGCCCCGGGGGCGCCGGGATCCATCGTGACTCCGAGCTCGCGGCAGGTGCCGATCGGATCGACGCCCGGTGCCAGGCCGAGGGCCTTGCGCAGGGCATCGATCTGGCCAACCGACTGGAGGTCGATCGTGTTGGCGACCTGCTGGCAGGCGATGGTCTGCAGGGCCCGGCCATCGGGGCGGCCGCACCCGGCCAGGAGGCCGAGGGCCGCAAGGGCGGCGAGAGAGACAACCCGAGTCATGGGGATGCCGGAGACAACGCCCGCCAAGGTAAAGGCGCCGGACTCACTCCCCCAGGGCCTCGGCCACGGCGCGCTGGAACACCACCTCCTCGGGGGTGACGCCGGTCCACTGCTCGAAGATCTGCATGGCCAGCTGCACCAGCATCTCGACGCCATCCACCACCGGGCAGCCGTGGCGGCGGGCCATGGCCAGGAAGGGGGTGATGCGGGGGTTGGTGATCACATCCACCACCACACAGGCCGGATCCACCGTGTCCCAGCGGACGGGCACCGGCTCCAGCTCGGGCGCACAGCCCAGGTGGGTGGCGTTCATCAGCAGGGTGCTGCCCCCCGGCACCACCACCTCCCCCTCCCAGGCCTGCCACACCGCCGGCACGCCGGAGGCGCGGGTGACCGTGTCGGCGACCTCCTGGCCCTGCTCCTGCCGCCGGGTGATCAGGGTGAGGTGGGCCGCGCCGGCCCAGGCCATCTCCACCGCCATCGCCCGGCCGGCCCCGCCGGCACCGAGCATCACCACCCGCCGGCCTGCCAGGGGCGCCAGCTTCTCGATCGCCTTGACCACCCCCTTGCCGTCGTTGTTGTGGCCGATCAGGCGGCCCGCCTCGATCGTGAGATAGTTGGCGGCACCGATGGCCCGCACGTCGTCATCGACGTCATCGAGCAGGGGCAGCACCGCCACCTTGTAGGGCACGGTGATGGCCATGCCGCTGTAGCCCAGGGGCACCAGGGCCCGCACCGCCAGGGCCAGGTCGGCAGCGTTGGCGATGTCGTTCTTCCAGAACTGCCAGCAGAGCCCGTGGTGGGCATACACCGCATCGAACATCCGATCGATCGGGTTCTCGGCCACCGGATGGCCGAGCATGCCGGTCATCTGCTTCTGGGGAGGGATCACGGCGAGCCGGCGGGAGGCCCCAGGCTGGCAGGGGTGGGGCGATGGGGCGGGATCAGGAGGCCGGGGTGCTGCCGTTGAGCCGGTGCAGGCCGGCGAAGCCCATCACCAACGGCGGCTGGATCGGGGTGAGCTGCTGGGCGGTGGCCTCAAGGAAAGCGACAAGGATCGTGATCAGCAGGATGTAGTCGCGCAGGGCTAGCTCCAGGGGCCTTGGGCAGAGGCCGGCTGGATGGATCATCCTGAGCCGGCGCACCAAGGGCACCTGGGTGCCGAGGGAACTCAGGTGGCGATCGGGAAGGAACAGACGGCGATGCTGTCCGTCACCGGGGCTCAGCCGACATCACACGGACTCTCCAACCGCTGCCGCAGATAGGCCTGGAGCTCCGGATCACAGGCGTAGACCCAGCAAGCCTTCGTGCCCCGGCTCATCAGGGTGCGGTAGGTGTTGCGAATAATCGCGTCGGCCTTGAGTCGTATCGCCTTGGGCTCGCGTTTCAGACCGACCTTGTAGCCCTTCAGTGACTGATCCGATCGTGCCCGTGCCGTCGGCACCGACACAACCTGGCCATCACGGAATGCCAGGTCCGGGCCGATGATCACCCCGATCGTCTCCAGCTCCAGTCCCTGGCAGGTGTGGATGCAGCCCACCTCCTCCACCGTTCCTTGTTTCATGATCCACACGCTGCCATCCTTACTCAAGTTCCAACGTGCCCTATAGCCGTAGGGATCGATCGTGATGTCCCAGTCCTTAGGCTGATACTTCGATGCCCAGTTCCAGCAATAACCTGCCACCATCCGCGCCTGGTTCCCATGGTTGGCCTGTCGGATCGACTCGTGCAGGGCCACCGGATCGTCGAACACACGGAAGTCGTAGCTGCCTTGTTCCAGCCGCCCGTTTGCTGTGTCTCGGATGCCCAGGGTTTGATCCAGCCAAGCCAGATAGCCATCGGAGCCACTGCATCGGAACTGCGATGGCAGCACATCGCGATGCAATTCTGCTTCATGGAATTGGCACCATTTCTCGATCTCACCCGTGCTGCCGATATCATCGAAGGTGACACGCTGATCTTCATCGAGGAAGAATACTGTCAGCTTGCTGGCATGGATGATCTCCTTGATCTGGTTCTCCCCCTCCTTGTCGTAGATGGTCTTGGTCATCAGCCGGTGGCTTTCATCCACGATTAGGGCGTCGTAGAACCCCTCCGGGCACCTCACGAAGCAGGCTGAGCCACAGAAAAGATTGTCATACTCTCCTTTCGTGAGGGAGCCGGTGAGTTTGGCCCGGTAAACATGTCGGGGTGCCATGTTCTTGCTGACGTAACGAGCATTCAGCCCCATCCCAAGCAGCCGTGCCAGGAGGTTCACAGCTACAACCGATTTACCGGTACCGGGCCCGCCCTGCACCAGCAGCACACAATGCCGCCCTTCCCGGAGCTGACGTGCCAAGGCCAGCGCTTGTTCGAACACCACCTTCTGCTCGTCGATCAGGACGAACTCGGCGTTGCCCTTCAGCATCTGCTCTACTGCGTCGGCAAGCTGCCTGCTCGGCTTGGCCTTCCCATCGCGAATCTGCTCGATCGTGCGGCCTCGGTCACCCTCGTCTAGGCAGCGGCGCAGGAACGCAGCCATGGCAGCATTGTCATGACGTAGGAACAATGGCGCCTGCTCCAGATAGGGTTGGTAACGGGCATCGGTGATACCGCTGCCGTCTTTGCAGTTGTGCAGATAAGCGCAGGGGCTAAGGGCAATCTTGTGCTCCACAACCGCGGTGTTGAATCCCCGGAGCAGCGCCCCGTAGCTCATCGCCTGATAGGACGGATGCGTAGTCTCGCGCGGTCCTTTGCCCAGAAAGGTGCGCACCACCCCATCCAGATCGGTGGGTTCCACCATTTCCCACTGCTTCAGTTCTACGATCACCGCCGCCGGATCTCCAGCCTGGTTGCGCCCTGAGAGCAGCAGGTCAATGCGCTTGGCGGTGTTGTGGATGCGGTATTCGATCGCCACCCCCAACTCCTTGGGGATCGCCTCGAACTGCAGCACGTTGCCCACGCACTGAAGCGAATTCTGCCAGGCGCGAAATTCATTGGTAGCGACCTTGTGACCGGTCATAGCGATGTAACGCTCACGCACCTCCTCTTCGATGCGCTGTTCGCGCACATGCTTGAGGAACTCTTCACGCGTTTCGAGGTAGATGATCACGTCGGCAATATGCTCAATGAAGGCGGCTAAGGGGATTCAGGCTCTAGGTTGCCAATGGAGCTGCAGTTCGGTCTCAAGGTAAGCTTGAGCCAAGCAGGATACGAGTTTGCCACCGCCTCATTGACCACCTCGATCGATCGGCGCAGACCCTTGAACTGCACCTCCGACGTGGGCTTGCCGATCCTGAGCACGAGCACCTTTTCATCTCACCTGTGAGCACGCTCGCCAGGATATGGGCGAATCGAACACGTTGGCGTTGCTGGTGACGGGGAGGGACATGGTCAGGGGCGGTGGGGAAGGCCATAGGTCCAGGGGTTTATCAGCTCCAAGCCGATCGCCTCGAAGTTTGCGGGTTTGGGGGTGGCAAGTTGGGCGCATTGGGCATGGGTGGTGGCGGCGATCACGGCATCGGCAGTGGCGATCGGTCTGGCCTGTCGCTCACACCGGCTCACCGGCGCACCCTTCGTGCGAAAGACTGGTGGGGTCTCCCCGGTTGCTGTCGCCATGGCGTCCCTGCGCTGCCACCTGCTGATCGGCCAGCCCGCCAGCGGCAAGACCACCCTCGCCCGGGCCCTGGCGCCCCTGGTGGCCGGCCCCGGCGATCCCCCCGCCCTGGTGCTCTCCACCGACGCGATCCGGGAGGAAGTCTTCGGCGATGCGGCGGTGCAGGGCCCCTGGGTGGATATCCAGCAGCGGCTGCACCAGCGCCTGGTGGAGGCCGTGGCGGCCGGCATCCCGGTGATCGTGGATGCCACCCACGCTCGCCGGGCCTGGCGGCTGGCGATCACCCAGGCCCTGCCTCTGCCGGCACCGGTGGAGTGGATCGGCTGGTGGCTGTACACCGATCTGCCCACCTCGCTGGCGTGGAACGCCCGGCGCAGCCGGCCGGTGCCGGTGCCGGTGATCCAGGAGATGGCCGCCGCCCTGGCCGATCCCCACTTCGGGCCGATGCGTGCCGAGGGCTTCGCCGCCCTCTGCACCGTGGTGCCCAGCCACCACAGCGATCTGGGGCCGGTGCTGGCGACCGAACTGGCCGGGCTCGACCGCCGCATCCGCTCGGCCACCAACCGGGAGCGCCAGGTGCAGCGCCACGGCTACTCGCGCCTGCTCGATCTGGAACGGCTGCTGCACCTGATCCGGCTGCTGAGCACCTGGCCCGACCTGGCGGCCAGCGATCCCGCCGGCGCCGAGGAGCTGGCGGCGATCCTCTCCCCGCTGCCGGAGGGCGATCTGGCCGATCGGGCCGCCGCCTTCCTGGGCCGCCTCCACGGCAGCTGCTACGCCGATGCCTCCGCGATCCGGCAGGACCTGGCCTGGCTGGAGGCCAACGGTTTCTGCAGCGCCTTGCCGGCCACGGCACCGATCCAGCTGGCGCCTCTGGCCCGCAGCCGGCCAGGGGCCGTCCATGGCGGGCTGCCGCCGATGGGCGATGGGCCGGTGTTCCTGCGGGTGATGACCCTGCTGCGCCACCTGCTCCAGGTGCCCTTCGACCGACCGGCCGAGCGCGGCGGCAACCTGCACCAGCACCTGATCGCCGCCACCGAGGCGATCCCGGGCGCCTACCTGCCGGGGGAAACGGCCACCCTGCGAAAGGACCTCGAGAAGATCCTCACCCCCTACGGCTTCCGCAACCGCAACGACAACGTGCGCCACGGCTACTGCCTCGGCACCGCCGTGCTCTCGCCGCCGCGGCTGCGGGAGCTCCACAACGTGGTGCGCCAGACCGCCGGGCGCCTGGCCGACCCCTCCGCCCAGGACCTGCTCAGCGAACTCGACGAGCGGCTGGGCTGGTCCGGCATCAGCGCCGCCGAACAGGCGCCGGTGCGCAGCTATGCCCGCCACACCGTGGTGGACATGGCCCTGGTGCGGCGCGATTCGCTGGCGGCGCCTCGCCGCGCCGAGGCGATCGAGACGGCGATCGTGGAGCACCGCCGCGTGCTCCTGACCCGCTACCCGGGCATGGGCAGCTTCACCGACAGCCCCAGCGGTGAGCTGCGGGTCTGGCCGCTGCAGCTGATCTTCCACCACGTCGGCTGGTATCTCTTCTTTGAGGAGGACCACCTGGGCCACGACCAGGGGCTGATCCGCAGCGAGCGACTCGATCGCCTCTCCATGGGCCAGGCCCACGGCGACCTGCGCCGCAGCGCCGACAGCCACGCGGCGGCCCTCAAGCGGCTGGAGCGGCTGCTGCACCACAGCGGCGGCATCTACTTCGGCACCGACCTGGAGCAGCAGCGGCAGATCGCCGGCGCCTCGCCCCAGCGCCGCGGCCAGGCGCTGGTGACCCTCCGCTTCCACTGCGCCCCCTGGGCCTTCGCCTTCATCCGCGAGGGCCTGCAGCGCTATCCGATCGAGCACACCCGCTTCTCCCGGCCGCTCCCGGACGACACCTGGTGGCACCACCCCCGAGCCCCCCATGTGCTCGATCCCGGCCCGGCCGGCAGCAGCCACCCCTACCCGGTGGAACTCGACCTGCCGAGCTGGACCGTGGCCGCCGACATCGACCTGCGCAACTGGCTGTTTGCCTTCGGCGGCGGCATCCGCATCGAGAGCCCCGAGGCCCTGCGTCTGGAGCTGCTGCAGCGCTGCCGCGAGACGATCGAGGCCAACGGCAGCGAGGACCCCCAGCCGGCAGGGTTCAGCTTCCGCCGGCGCACCCGGCCCGATTGAGCCTCCCCGCCACCCTCAGATCTTCAGCGTCACCCGGCTGAGCAGGGTGCTGGCGCCGGTGGCGATGAACTGGACCCCGATCGCCAGGGTGAACAGGCCCATCACCTTGATCAGCACCGTCATGCCCACATGGCCCAGCAGACGGGTGAGGCGGGTAGCGAAGGTGAACATCAGGCCGATCAGGATCGCCATCGCCCAGATCGCCGCGAACAGTTCGAGGCGGTGGTTGAGGGTGTGGGCACCTTCGGCGTACACCGTGATCGTCGACATCGTGCCGGCCCCGGTGGTGAGGGGCAGGGAGATCGGCACGATCGCCGAGGAGGTCATCTGCCCCACATCCATGTGCGACACATCGAGATTTTTCTCGTGGGAATCGCCCGGATCGGTGGCATTGAGCATGCTCAGGCCGCTGAAGCCCAGCAGCAGGCCACCGGCGATCTGGAAGGCACTGACGCTGATGCCGAAGAACTGGAGCACCGCCGTGCCCAGGAAAAAGGCCCCCAGCATGATCAGCAGGCTGGACAAGGTGGTGATGCGGATCACCCGCTTCACGTGGCTGCTGGGCAACCCCTGACTCAGGGTGAGAAACGGTCCAATGGCGGGGAAGTTGTTGGCCACGGCGAACAACCCCAGCAGGTAGTGCTGGAAAGTGCTCGGCACCAGGAACTCAGGAGTGATGGCCATGGTGGCCAGTATCGCTACGGGGCCGCCGGCTCCTTCCACAGCGGCGGGGTCGCACCGGCCTCCAGCTGGCGCAGGCCCTTGTGCTTCTCCTCGGCGGGCTTCAGCGGCAGGCTGGCGAACTGCACCGGCTTGCTGCCATCGAGCCCGGCCGCCAGGAGGCTGAGGGTCTCGCCCGGGGTCAGGTTGGTCTGCACCTTCGGCTGCAGCTGGGTCACCAGGAACGGCAGCTTCGCCAGCCGCTCCGGCTGCAGCATCCGCTCCCTGAGGCTGGTGGCCACCAGCTGCTGGTTGCTGCGGCGGCCGGTGTCGCCCAGCCACGGGTCGCGGAAGCGCACCAGCTGCTCCACCTTGTTGCCCCCCAGCTGCTGCAGCCCGGCCTCCAGGTCGATGGTCAGCTTCTGGGTTTTGTCGGTGTAGCCCATCCGCCGCGGCGGGCTGAGTTCCAGACCCCCCAGCCCGTTGACCAGATCCCTCAGCGCACCCCGGGAGAGCACCAGGTAGCGGTCGGGGGCGGGGGGCTCCAGCCCCACCAGCTCCCGCACCGCGTCGGCGGTGAGCGCCACGCCCCCGAGGCGGAAGGCCTCACCCAGGCGCTTGGGGCCCTTCTGGCCAGGCAGGTTCACCGCCAGTTCGGTGGGCAGGTTGAGCACCTGCAGGGGCCCCTGCGGGTTGACGCGCACCAGCAGCAGGGCGTCGGCGTTGGCCGGCCCGGCGGGGGCGGCCTTGTTGATCGGCGCGCCGACCGTCTCGGCATCACTGCCGATCACCAGCAGGGTGATGGCCCGCGCCGGCGGGGCGGCCAGGCTGGCCGGGCCGACCTCGGGGGTGGGCGCCAGGGCCCGGTCGGGCATCGGCCAGAGCAGCCCCAGGACGCCCATCCCCACCACGGCGCCGGCGGCGGTGACGCCGAGGCTCTTGAGCAGCCGTCCGGTGGCCAGACGCCGCTTGGGAGCCGGGGCCTTGGCCGTGGGGGTCGCACCCCCGGGGGCCGGGGGTTCGTCGGGGCGGCGGGGCTTCCGGCGGGCGGGCATCGGGGCCGAAACAGAGGGGAGCTGGGGGCACTCTGGCGCAGGCGACGCCCGGGGCCGGCGGCATGGGGCCGCAACGGCCGATAGGTTGAGCGTCGAGCTCCCGCGCCCACCACCGCTTGTCCTCCGTTCCTTCACCGGCGCCGTCGTCCCTGGCGCCGCACGATCGAGCCCGACCCCTGGCCAAGGGCAGCCCCAAACCGGCCAAGGATCTCTGCAGCGACTGCGGCCTCTGCGACAGCCGCTGGGTGGCCTACGTGCGCCGGGCCTGCGCCTTCCTCGAGCAGCGCTTCGAGGCCATGGAGGAGCAGGCCCACGGCCGCAGCCGCCGCCTCGACGACGAGGACGAGCTGTACTTCGGTGTCCACCAGCGCATGGTCACCGCCCGCCTTCACCAGCCGATCGAGGGCGCCCAGTGGACGGGCATCGTCAGCCGCATCGGCATGCGGGCCCTGGAGAGCGGCCTGGTGGATGCGGTGCTGTGCGTGCAGCAGAGCCCGGACGACCGCTTCACCCCGGTGCCCGTGCTGGCCCGCACCCCGGAGGAGGTGCTCGCCGCGCGGGTGAACAAACCCACCCTCTCCCCCAACCTGGAGGTGCTCGAGCAGCTGCCGGGCAGCGGCATCGAGCGTCTGCTGGCCATCGGGGTGGGCTGCCAGATCCAGGCCCTGCGGGCGGTGCAGGCCACCCTGCCCCTGCAGAAGCTCTACGTGCTCGGCCTGCCCTGCGTCGACAACGTCAGCCGGGACGGGCTGCAGACCTTCCTGGAGAGCGCCAGCCGCTCCCCCGACACGGTGGTGCACTACGAGTTCATGCAGGACTTCCGCATCCACTTCCGCCACAGCGACGGCCAGGAGGAAACGGTGCCCTTCTTCGGCCTCGACACGCCCGCCCTCAAGGACGTGTTCGCCCCCAGCTGCCTCAGCTGCTTCGACTACACCAACGCCGGCGCCGATCTGGTGGTGGGCTACATGGGCGCCACCTTCGGCCGCCAGTGGGTCACCGTGCGCAACCCCCTCGGCCAGGAGCTGCTGGATCTGGTGGAACCGGAACTGGATCTGGCGCCGGTGACCAGCTCCGGCGACCGCCGCCAGGCGGTGCAGCAGGGCATCGACGCCTACGAGAAGGCCCTCAGACTCCCCATGTGGCTCGCCGAACTGGTGGGGGTGTTCGTGCAGCGCTTCGGGCCCAAGGGGCTCGAATACGGCCGCTTCTCGATCGATTCCCACTTCACGCGCAATGCCCTCTGGCTGCAGCGCCACCACCCGGAGAAGGTCGACGCCCACATCCCGGCCTTCGCCCGCCGGATCGTGGACCGCTATCGCCTGCCGACACCGTGAGCGGCGACCCCCGGGCCTGCGGCGTGCTGCTCCACCCCACGGCCCTGCCGGGCACGCAGGCCTGCGGCAGCTTCGGCGCCGCCGCCCGTGACTGGATCGACCTGCTGGCCGCCGAGGGGGTGGGGGTGTGGCAACTGCTGCCCCTGGCCCCCACCGACGGCACCGGCTCCCCCTACAGCTCCCCCAGCGGCTCGGCCCTCAACCCCTGGCTGATCGATGCCGACGACCTGGTGGCCGAGGGTCTGATCAGCGCCGCCGACCGGGACGCCCTGCCCCTGGGAGCCGGGGATCGCCTCGATCCGGCCGTCGCCGGCGAGCGCGCGGCCGCCATCGCCACGGCCCTGGCCTGGGGCTGGGCCGGTCAGCCGCCGGAGCGCCGGGCGGCCTTCGATCGCTGGGAGGAGCGCCAGCGCTTCTGGCTGGTCGACCACTGCCGCTTCATGGTGATCCGCCGCCTCCAGGGGGGCCGTCCCTGGTGGGAGTGGCCGGAGCCCCTGGCCCGGCGCCAGGCCCCCGCCCTGCGGGCCCTGGTCGACGCCCAGAGCCAGGCCCTGCAGGAGGAGGCCCTGCTGCAGTGGCAGCTCCAGGTCCAGTGGCGCCGGCTGCAGGAGCGGGCCCACCGCCAGGGGGTGCGTCTGGTGGGGGATCTGCCCTTTTACGTGGCCCACGACAGCGCCGATGTCTGGAGCAACAGGCGCCTGTTCTCCCTGCGGGCCGACGGCGGCCTGGTGGAGCAGAGCGGGGTGCCGCCGGACTACTTCTCCACCACCGGCCAGCTCTGGGGCACCCCCGTCTACCGCTGGTGGGTCCATCGCCTCACCGGCTTCCGCTGGTGGCTGCAGCGGCTGGGGCGGCAGCTGGAGCTGATGGATCTGTTGCGGCTCGACCACTTCCGGGCCCTGGAGGCCTACTGGAGCGTCCCCGGCGCCGATGCCACCGCCGAGCACGGCTCCTGGCGCCCCTCCCCCGGCGCCGCCCTGCTGGGCCGCCTGCGGTCCCGCTGCCGCCGCCAGGGTCAGCTGCTTCCCGGCGGCCGTCTGCCGCTGATCGCCGAAGACCTCGGCGTCATCACCCCGGCGGTGGAGGCCCTGCGGGACCGCTTCGCCCTGCCGGGCATGAAGATCCTGCAGTTCGCCTTCGACGGCAACGACGACAACCCCTACCTGCCGGCGAACTACAGCGGCAGCCGCTGGGTGGTGTACACCGGCACCCACGACAACGCCACCAGCCTCGGCTGGTGGCGGAATCTTGACGACTGCGCCCGGGGTCGGGTGGCGGCGGTGGTGGGGGGTGAGGTGCGGGCGCCGAGCTGGCAATTGCTGGAGGTGGCGCTGGCCTCGCCGGCCGATCTGGCGGTGGTGCCACTGCAGGACCTGCTGGAGCTGGGCGACGAGGCCCGCTTCAACACCCCCGGCACCATCGACGGCAACTGGGGCTGGCGGCTGTCGCAGCCGGTGTCGGCCCTGGCCGGGCCCCTGCAGGGCTTCGGGGCCATGGCGGCCCGCTATGGCCGGGGGCGCGGGGTGGCGGCCGGAGCCGGGGGCGGGTAGAGGAACTGGGCCTGGCCCTGGGGCGGGGCCGCCACACTGCCTGGGTCGGCCGCCGCGGGCGCCAGCGGCTGGCCGTTCCAGCGCACGGACCCGGCCGGCGGGGCCGGCTCGAGCCGCAGGCTGAAGGGGGGCAGCACCGGCAGGCTGAGGCTGCCCTGCACCGCCGGCAGCTGGGTTTCGACGCCCCGGTCGCTGCGCAGCGACAGCCGGGTGGGCCTGGCCAGCTCGAGACGCAGCAGGCCGAGGGCGAGATCGGGCCGGTTCTGGCTGGTCTCGCGGCGCAGCCGCTTGAGCCCCTGGCCGGCGGCGGCCTTGCCCAGGGGGCGGAGGTCGGGATAGGCGCCCAGGATCGCCCGGTCCGCATCCTCCAGATCCGCCCGGTCACTCTGCTCGGCGCTCAGGGGCGGGATCGGCCGCAGCACATGCAGCCCCTGGGCGGCCAGCTGGCGCTGCTGCAGGTTGAGCCCGTAGATCAGACCGCCGCACAGCACCGCATAGAGCACGGTGCCCTGCCAGGTGGTGAAGACATCAATCGAGCCCGGGGTGAAGCGCAGCAGCACCGTGTCCCGCCGCCGGCCGTGCTGGCGGTCCTGCTCCGGCGGCAGCACGCCGTCGAGGCTGCCGCGGGGCAGCTCCAGGTGCTGCTCCAGCAGGGGCAGCATCGTGCGCAGATAGGCCGCCTCCGGCAGCCGGTCCCGCCAACCCCGCTCCAGGGCCTCGAGCACGGCGGTGCTGATGCGGGTGTCGAGGGCGAGCTGGCGCAGGCCGAGGCCGCGGCTCTCGCGGGCCTCCCGCAGCTGCTGGCCGGCGACCAGCAGGGGATCCAGGGGCCGCTCCTCAACGGCCGGACGCAGGGGGCGGCGCTGGCCCGGCAGGCGCTCGCGCAGGCGCTGGAACAGGGGCTTGGCCGGAGTGGGCAAGGAAGGGGGGCTCAGGGAGCGACGGCCAGGGGGCCCCATTCTCCCGGTTCGACCCTGCGCCAGGCCCCTTCCGCCAGATCCCCCAGCTGCACAGGGCCGATGGCGATCCTGCTGAGGTCGAGCACCGGATGGCCGAGGATCTCGGCGGTGCGCCGGATCTGGCGGTTACGACCCTCCCGCAGCACCAGCTCCAGCAGGGTGGCGCCGCGGTGGTGGCGCAGCCGCCGCAGCTCCACCGGCAGGCTGGGCAGGCCGTCGAGGGGCACGCCGGCCCGCCAGCGCTCCAGGGTGGCCGTGCGGGGCAGCCCCTCGACCCAGACCCGGTAGGTCTTGCGGTGGCCGTAGCGGGGATGGGTGAGGCGCAGGGTGAGGGCGCCATCGGTGCTGAGCAGCAGGGCGCCGCGGCTGTCGGCGTCGAGGCGGCCCACCGGATGCAGGCCGGGGCGCAGCTCCGGCGGCAGCAGCTCCAGCACGGTGGGGCGGCCGTGGGGGTCATGGCAGGTGCTGAGCACCCCGGCCGGTTTGTGCAGGAGGAGCGTATGGGTAGTGCTGGGCAGCTCCAGGGGCCGGCCGTCGACACTGATCCGGTCGCAGGCGGGGTCGGCCCGATCCCCGAGCTGGGCCAACGCACCGTTGACCCGCACCCGGCCGTCCCGCAGCCAGATCTCCGCCTGGCGGCGGGAGCAGAGCCCAGCGGCCGCCACGAGTTTCTGAAGCCGTTCGGCGCCCATGGATCCATTGTGGGCACCGCTCCAGGTCGGAGCGAGTCCGCAAAGTGATGGTAGATTTACGAAACCAAATGGTTTCGTAACAAGGGACGATGCCTTCGATCACCGTCACGGCTTCCTCCGCGTCCTTGCTGGTCCCCACCGGCGATTCGCTGCGTTCCTACCTGCGCGACATCGGCCGGGTGCCGTTGCTCAGCCATGAGCAGGAGATCACCCTGGGCCGCCAGGTGCAGGACCTGATGGCCCTCGAGGAGATTCGCGAGGAGCTCACCCTGCGCTCCGGTGGTGAGGAGCCCAGCCCCGAGCTGCTCGCCGCCGAGGCGGGGCTCACCCCGGCCCTGCTGCGCAAGCGCCTGCACGCCGGGCGCCGCGCCAAGGAGCGGATGGTGGCCGCCAACCTGCGTCTGGTGGTGAGCGTCGCCAAGAAGTACACCAAGCGGAACATGGAACTCCTGGACCTGATCCAGGAGGGCACCATCGGCCTGGTGCGGGGTGTCGAG